>CAZAST010000252.1:0-3302 GCA_964487805.1 uncultured Syntrophaceae bacterium | reverse complement strand
GGAAAATAAGAAAAATTGGGAGTGCCTTGCTTTATTTTTTGAAATGTTAGTCCAGGTATGTTTGATAAAGCCTCTTTATACAAATCGTATTTTTCTTTTCTGTCGTTCAATACATCATTGTAATACTTTAAGTTGGCTATTCCCAATGCAGCATGCACCTCGGTCATTTTACCATTAAAACCATCTTCCACAATATCTTTTTCATCGTTATGCCCAAAAAAACGAATCCGTTTTAGCTTTTCATGCAATTCATTGTTTGTGGTTATGCATCCGCCACCTTCGGCAGTATTCAATAATTTAGTCGCGTGAAGGCTGGTGGCTGTAATATCGCCATATTCTAACAAACTCTTACCGTTGTAAGTTGAACCAATGGCATGTGCGCCATCGTAAATTACTTTTAACTGGTGTTTTTTGGCGATGGCATCAATGGCGTCCACATCGCAGGAATTTCCAAAAACATGAACAGGCATAATAGCCACTGTTTTTTCGGTTATCAAAGCTTCTATTTTTGTCGCGTCAATGTTTAGCGTTTCAGGGTCAATATCGCAAAATACCGGTGTACATCCTTCCCATTTTATGGCGCTTACCGTGGCAATCCAGGTAAATGGTGTGGTAATAATTTCACCTTTTAATTCAAGGGCTTTAATGGCCATTTGCAGGGCAATTGTTCCGTTGGAGACCGCCACAAAGTTTGGAACATTCAATTTTTCACACAAGTCTTTTTCAAGCTGCTGTACCAACGGACCGTTGTGGGTTAAAATACCATGCTCCCAAACTCCCTGGAGAATTTTCATGTATTCATCGAGCGGTGCCAGCGAGGGTTGTGTTACGTAAATGGGTTTATCATTCATATCGTTTTATTTAAACTTTTTCTGTGAACTGGTTCACAAGTTGTGCTTGTTTTAATATTGTTTTGTAATTATTCATGCGAGCAGTGTCATCTTCAATACATTGTTTAAAATGCAGAATAGATTTTTTAAATGCATCGTCGGCAGGTAATTTATGAGTTTTTGTTTCGTTTCCAGTCATTATAATCAATTCCGGAACAAAACCTGTAGGGGCTGTCAGCACCCTCCCAGTAAACAAACTTCCCTTGCTACCCCAAACTTCGAGGTCGCATTTATAACTGTTGTCCATACCAAAGGCAATTTGGGCTGTTATACCCTTTTCGTTTACCATTACCGCAGAACCTGCAATGTCCACTTCAAATTCATCAATAAAATTGGATTGTGCCTGAACAATTTTCGCACTTTCACCCAGAAGCATGTAAGCATATTTTAGGGTATAACCTCCGGCATCGAGTAATGCACCACCGCCCAAAGCTTTATTATACCGAAAGTCGTTGGATGCGCGCCTTGGAAATCCAAATGAAATGCGGTACAACCGTGCATCCCCGATTTCACCACTTTTTATAACATCATTTATTGCCTTTAGCTGGTTGTGATATGCAAACATATAGTTTTCGTGCACTGCAAGGCTTTTGCTTTTTGCCAGTTCGATAATTTTGCCAGTATTTTCCAGTGACGTAGTTGCCGGCTTTTCGAGTAAAATATGTTTTCCGGCTGCAAGCGCCTGTTTGCCCCAATTGTAATGCAGCGCAGGCGGTAAGGGCAAGTAAATGGCATCTGTTTTGTCAGAATTTATAAGGCTTTTATAACTTTTAAACAGTTTACCGCCATATTGTTCAATGAATAATTTTGCCTTGTTCTCTTCTTTTGAAATTATATCATCGTTTGCTCCCTTCCATTCAGATTTATCGGCAATGGCTACACCGACAAACTTGAAGTCAGGAATCAATGTCAGGGCAGGTAAAAACCTGCGCAATGCAATATCAGATGGGCTAATTATTCCTATTCGTATCATATCGAAGTCATTAAATAAAAGAAATGGCAGCAATTAAACTACGCGCCTGAATATTCAAATAATTATTGAATTTTAAAAATGTATATAACTGGTTTAAGGTCATCCAAATATAGTTATCAGGTAGTTTGACAGGGATATCTTCTCCGGCTAAAACAATCCTGTTTCGGTTTTGTTCCCTGAAAAATCGGCCACCTTCTTCCGATTGTATGGTGTCGAAAATAATCTGTTCAGGTCTTGCCTTTAATACATAGTCAAGAAACGGCAGGGCCCCTTCTTTGGTTTGTCTGTAATTTCCGGTGAGGCATTGAACGGTTGGCGCAAATTCAATTACATCATGATTTCCACATTCCAGCTTTGCCTGTACTGCAAAATGTAAAATACCATTAATTTCTTTACAAACGAAAGCACATAGGCCCTCCTGTGCTGGTGCTACCATTGGCTGGCTCCATTTAACCACCTCCCGGTTACCAATTTCAACATCAACAGCTATTACTTTAAAGAATTTACTGGTTTCATGAGCTATTTCATCATCCCGTATTATCCATTGATCCATCTTGTCTAAAGGTATCTGTTTTACATCCAGGTCGTAAATGCTCTTTAGTTGTGTAAGAAAGGTTATGATGTTTTCAACAGTATGTAAACCGCCTTCGTTTGAAAGTGCCGACTTTAAAAAAGCCTGTGGCATTTTCTTTATACTGTTTTTGCTGTCAAGATAATTGAAAAAATCGACTACTTCGGGTTCGAAGTTGCCAAAAGGTATTCCTGAGATAACCGTCCGGGTGTCCATATTTACCAGATTATCGTATGACATTAACTGTTTAAGCTGTCCCAAGGTAAGCCAAACGAAATTGTCATATTTTGGAATATCCTCATCGATTTTGATAATAATATTTCTATTACGTTTTTTTAAAAACCGGGCACCTTGCTCCGATTGAAGCTGGTCGAGTAAAATTTGATTCGGTTTTGCATTTTGGAAATACTCCAGATATAGCGGTTTCTTTCCTTTATGAACTTGAGAATAATTGCTTCGTGTGGCCTGTAATGTTGGAGATAGTTGGACGTAATTAACGTTTCCGGGTTCAATTTTTGCCTGCATCAGAAAATGCAGAATACCGTTAAATTCCTTTGTGATGAACCCGAGGTATCCAATCTCTAGTTGGTTGATTATGGGTTGGTCCCATTCAAAAATAGTACCCCAGTTGGTTTTTACCCGAATGCCATCAATACTAAAAAATTTACCGGATTGATGTCTCAAGCTTTCATGGTCAAAACTCCATTGAGCCAATTCTTCAAATTGAGTTCTTTTGATGTTGACATGAACTTCCCGGTTCTGCTTTTTGAGCCATTGTATCACGTCCGATGTGGGTAAAAATGAACCTTCGAGAGCAAAGGCACTTCTTAAAAACAGATAGGAAGTTTGTTTACTATTGTTTATATCC
>CAZAST010000251.1:0-3312 GCA_964487805.1 uncultured Syntrophaceae bacterium | reverse complement strand
CTTCAAGCGCCTGTTTGAGCGCGGCAACCGCCGCTTCTATCTGCTGCTTGTCGGCATCGCCAACCTTGTCTCCCATGTCCTTGAGGGTTTTCTCGGTGGTGTAGACCATGGAATCCGCTTCGTTGCGGGCTTCAACCCGTTCACGTTCCTTCTTGTCCGCCTCGGCGTTTGCCTCGGCTTCCTTGACCATCCGGTCAATTTCGCTCTCGCTGAGGCCGCTGGAGCTTTCGATGCGGATGCGCTGTTCCTTGCCGGTACCGAGGTCCTTTGCGGAAACATGTACGATACCGTTCGCGTCTATATCGAAGGTTACTTCAATCTGGGGCACACCGCGCGGTGCGGGAGGAATACCGACGAGATCAAATTTCCCGAGCGTGCGGTTCTGGCTTGCCATTTCCCGTTCACCCTGGAGAACATGAATGGATACCGCAGTCTGGCCATCCGCAGCGGTGGAAAACACCTGACTCTTGCGGGTCGGGATGGTGGTATTGCGGTTGATGAGCCGGGTAAACACGCCGCCCATGGTTTCAATACCCAGGGATAGCGGGGTTACGTCCAGAAGAAGAACATCTTTTACGTCACCTCCGAGAATACCGCCCTGAATGGCAGCTCCTACGGCAACCGCTTCGTCCGGGTTAACCCCTTTCGAGCCTTCCTTGCCGAACATTTCCTTGACGAGCTGGGTAATTCTTGGCATGCGGGTTGAACCGCCGACTAGCAGAATCTCGTCAATCTGGTCAACGGAAATACCGGCATCCTTTATGGCCTTCTTGCACGGGTCTTTTGTCCGCTCGAAAAGGTCGTCGCACATCTGTTCGAATTTTGCCCGGGTAAGGGTCTTCTGCAGGTGTTTTGGACCACTCGCGTCGGCGGTAATAAAGGGAAGATTGATTTCGGTACTGGTCACCGCGGAAAGCTCGATCTTTGCCTTTTCGGCCGCTTCACGGAGACGCTGGAGGGCCATACGGTCCTGCGAAAGATCAATACCGCTTTCGTTCTTGAATTCTTCCACCAGCCAGTTCATGACACGCCGGTCAAAGTCGTCTCCGCCAAGGTGCGTGTCACCATTGGTAGATTTAACTTCGAAAACACCGTCTCCGAGCTCAAGAATGGAAACGTCAAAGGTTCCTCCCCCAAGGTCGTATACGGCGATGGTTTTTTCTTTCTTTGATTCCTTGTTGAATCCGAACGCGAGAGAAGCCGCGGTCGGTTCGTTGATTATGCGCTTTACCTCGAGACCGGCGATTTTTCCCGCATCCTTGGTTGCCTGACGTTGTGCGTCGTTAAAATAGGCCGGGACGGTAATAACCGCTTCGGTAACGGTTTCACCCAGATAGTCTTCCGCGGTCTTTTTCATCTTCTGCAGAATGAACGCGCTGATTTCCTGGGTGGAATAGAGTTTTCCTTCAACATCAACCCGTACTTCCTCGCCCTGCGGAACAAGTTTGTACGGCACATTCTTTGCTTCGTTGTTGAGTTCGCTGAACCGGTGACCGATGAAGCGCTTGATCGAATAAATGGTCTTGTCGGGATTGGTAATCATCTGGTTCTTGGCGGGCTGTCCGACAACCCGTTCACCCTTGGAGGTAAATCCTACAATTGAAGGGGTGGTGCGGCCGCCTTCCGAGTTCTGGATTACAACCGGTTCTCCGCCTTCCATAACGGCAACACATGAATTGGTTGTTCCCAGGTCAATTCCTATAATTTTTCCCATAGTATCTAGTCTCCTTTGTATTCACCTTGTATGCGTAACGGGTTCACGCCTGTACGTATCACTCTGCCGCAGTGTCCTGCGGCATTTTTACCATAACCTTGGCTGCGCGGATAACACGCCCTTTCAGCTTGTAGCCCTTGAGGTATTCCTCGGCAACCGTTGGTTCCTGCACGGCAGGATCGGGCACGGTTCCGATCGCCTCGTGAATATTGGGGTCGAAACCCGTATCCTTCGAGGGATAGTACTCAAGCCCGTACCTGGTTTCGAGCAGGGATCCGAGCTGCTTGCGGATCATTGTGATCCCGTCCGAAAAGGCATCGGTACCGTTCTGTTCCCCGGAGGTCACGCCAGCGTCTATCGCACGGTCAAAATCGTCCAGAATCTGGACAAGATCCAGCAAAAGCGCGGTATTGGCGTAATCAATCGCATCCTGCTTTTCGCGGATCATCCGCTTGCGGTAGTTGTCAAAATCGGCGGCCTTGCGGAGATACTGATCCTGAAGATCAGCATTCAGTTTTTCCAGTTCCTGCAGTCTCGAAGCCGTATCGCCGGCCTTGTCCGCGCCTTTTTTCTCATCATCCGCAACGGGTTCCGCTGCGTCGCCGGGGACATCGGCCGCGGCGGCTTCTGCAGCCTGCTGCGGTTGTGCGCCACTATCCGTCCCTTCCGGCTTTTTCATGGGGTCTTCCTCATTTATTCCGGAAGGGTTTATCACGTGATCCTCGGTGTTTTTCTTCATTACTGCAACCTCGAAAAAAAGATACTAATATTGCTGCCGCGGGGTCAACCAAATCATGAAAAAATGCACGGTTTACGCATCAAGTTCGCCCATAATGAGCTTCCAGGCGACCGACGAGCGGGACGGTATATTTGGCAATTCATTCCGGGAGAACCATCGGGCTTCCAGAATTTCTTCACCGTCGGGGACAAGCTCCCCGGAAGCCCAGTCCGCGTGAAATGCAATCATGTACTGATCCGGGAACGGCCAGCTCTGACTGCCCGCGTACCGGATATTTTTCACCGTAATTCCGGTTTCTTCGAACACTTCCCGTGCCACACAGTCTTCCAGGGTTTCTCCATGTTCAACATACCCGGCCACGCAGGAGAAAAGATGCTGGATACGGTATGAATGCCGCACAAGGAGCAGCTTGTCCCCCTGATGGACGAGTACGATTATGGCCGGAGCAAGACGGGGATAGTAATCAACACCGCAGGAAGCGCACCGAAGGGCTGTTTCAGACGGATGATCGTCAAGGGATGCGGCGCAACGGGTGCAAAAACGCGTTGCCGAATACCAGTTAATGAGCCCGTATGCCCGGCCGGCATTGCGGGTAATTGGTTCAGGAATGGAGCCATCCTGCGCAAACAGCGATCTGACCGATACCCAGGCGCATGTTTTTCCGCTTCCCGCCGAACACGCCCCGAGAACTTCTTCTGACCGGCCGGGATCTGTCATGAGGACAACCGCAGGCACACCGTCGAAAATGATACGCATTCGGGCTGTACACGGGAGACGTTCAATATCCGGGGTCAGAACAGGCAGTTCGTATGAGTCAAAAAGGGCGATTTCATCGGGATGAAACACAAAAACGGAAGAT
>CAZAST010000250.1:0-3338 GCA_964487805.1 uncultured Syntrophaceae bacterium | reverse complement strand
TCGGTTCCGGAAGAAATCGTTCTATCTTCGCTTCGTTCTTCAGTCCTTCGATATATTTTTCTCCCTCAGCCCTCATTTTCATATTCTTAAGGTATTGGGCGATCCGATCCTTGACTTCGGGGTACTCGCTGATGGTCTCCGGTTTTTTCTCCCCCGCCAGTATGAGATGATAGCCGAAATCGGTTTCAACGATATCGCTCATTTCTCCATTTTTCAGAGCGAAGGCTGCTTCTTCAAAAGGTTTGATCATCTGGCCCCGGCCGAACTCTCCCAGATCGCCCCCTTCAGCGCTGCTGGGACACTGAGAATACTTCTTGGCGAGTTCAGCAAAATCCGCCCCGCCTTTCAGCTCCCGCTGTATATTCTTGATCTCTTTCAGCGCTTTTTCCTTCGCGGCTTTGTCCCCCGCCGGTTCAGCCTTGATCAGAATGTGCCGGGCCTGAAGCTTTTCGGGTTGTTTGAAAAGGTCGGGATTTTTATCGTAATAGTCCTTCGTTTCTTCATCCGACAACTCGATCCGGTTAATAACCTCCTTGTCCACGAGCCTCTGGATGGCGATCCCCTCACGGAACTGGATCTTCAGTTTCTCCTCCGTAAGATTCATCTCCTCCAGCATTTTCTCAAAACCGCCCTGCTCCTGAAATTGCGTCTTTATATTCGCAACCTGTTGATCCACAGCTGTTTCCTCTACCTTTATCCCTTTTCTCCGGCTTTCCTGGTAGAGAATCTCATGAGCAATAAGACTTTCAAGAATCTCCTTCTTTATCCCTGCAAGCGTTTCTCCATCCGCCTGCGCCAGCTCGGCATATTGCTTTTTCAGAAGAAACAGATCAGCGTCGAGTTCTTCCTGGGTAATAACTTCCCCGTTGACCACAGCTACCGTCCCCTCGGGGATTTTCGGTTCCCCCTTGCATCCCTGCAGGACGCAGAACACCATGACGATAACCACGAGGATGTAAAGCCACCTTTTTTGTACTATATGCATCTTGTAGTTCCTTTCCTTCTAGAATAGAACCCTTCTACACTAATGAGCCCGCAATGCAAGCGTTTTCTTGTGCTTGTGCGTGTACCGTCCGTTGCTTTCCACCCGGTCATGCCTTGTAGTTGTCCGTTGACAATACACCGGGGAACGATTAGTATTGGTTCCCGGCTTTCAGGCGTCAGCAACGCTGGCCGGGGTATATACGGGTTGCTGAACATTCCGCCCGGCACGTCCAAAAGGAGAAACACCGTCATGATAAAACTGAAGGATCCCGTGAGCGGGCTGACTCATTTCATCGGTCTTGTTCTCGCCGTGACCGGGCTCGTATTCCTGATATGGGGAGCCACCCACCCCGTCAGGCCTGTTCACATCGTGGCCTTTTCCGTGTTCGGCGCCGGGATGATTCTGCTCTATACGGCAAGCACTCTGTATCACTGGCTTCCCGTTTCAGAAAAGGTCAGTCAGCGTCTGCGCAAGATCGATCACATGATGATCTTCATCCTCATCGCGGCCACGTACACCCCTGTCTGCCTCATCCCCCTGAGGGGCGCCTGGGGGTGGAGTCTGTTCGGCGTTATCTGGGGATTGACCGTCATCGGCATTCTGATGAAGATCTTCTGGATGGAGGCTCCGCGATGGCTCTACACCCTCATCTATATCGCCACCGGGTGGGTGGCTGTGATAGCGATCTGGCCGTTGATACAGTCTCTTCACCTCGGCGGGGTGGTCTGGCTCTTCCTTGGCGGGCTCTTCTATACCACCGGGGCCGTGATCTACGCCATACGGAGACCCGACCCCTGGCCCCGTGTCATCGGTTTTCATGAAATATTTCACGTCTTCGTCATGATGGGAACCTTCTCACACTTCTGGATGATGTACCGATATGTGATGCCCTTCAGTTAAGGAGATCTCTCGAACTCAAAAACCGGTTCAGGATGCGGTAATCCCCGAAGTCCCGACACCTCCTCATTTCCCGGACAATCAAACCCATATGGAACCCACACAACAGACACCGGACACACATATCGCTCAGATCGCGCGTGAACTCAATCTGACGGAAAAACAGGTACGCGCGGCCGCGCTCCTTCTCGCGGAGGGGGCCACGGTCCCTTTCATCGCCCGATACCGCAAGGAAGCAACGGTTGGGCTCGATGAAGTCAATGTCATATCAATCCGGGAACGCCTCGAACAGCTCGACGCGCTGGACAAGCGCAGACATGCCATCCTGAAATCACTGGAGGAGCAGGGAAAGCTCACCGACGAGTTGCGGGGGACGGTCATGTCCGCCCCGACCCTGGCCGCGCTGGAGGATATCTACCTCCCCTACCGGCCGAAACGCCGGACCCGGGCGACCGTGGCACAGGAGCGGGGGCTCGAACCCCTGGCCACCCTCCTTTTCGAACAGGGTGATATGGACCCCCTCGCGGAGGCATCCGCCTTCATTGATCCGGAAAGGGGGGTGGCAACGGCGCAAGACGCGCTCGCCGGGGCCCGCGACATCATTGCCGAGTGGATCAACGAAGACGCGAAGGTTCGGGACGCCCTCCGTGAGCTTTTTGCCAGGAAGGCGCTGATCCGCGTGAAGGCGGTCAAGGACAAAGAAGAAGAGGGATCGAAGTACAAGGATTACTTCGACTGGGAAGAACCGGTCGCCACCGCCCCGTCGCACCGCGTTCTGGCCATCCGCCGGGGTACCGCCGAGGGCTTCCTTATCTTTCGGGTCCTCCCTGATGAGGAAAGGACCACGGCCATACTGGAGCGGCATTTCGTCAAAGGCACCGGTCCCGCTTCACAGGAGGTACGCCTCGCCGTTCGCGACAGCTACAAGCGCCTTCTCGCGCCTTCCATGGAAACGGAGACCCGCCTCGAAAGCAAGAGCAGGGCGGACGCGGAGGCGATCCGGGTCTTTACGCAGAACGTCCGGAATCTTCTGCTCACGCCGCCCCTCGGCCAGAAACGGGTCCTCGCCATCGATCCGGGACTGCGCACCGGGTGCAAGATCGTCTGCCTCGATCCGCAGGGGAAGCTTGTGCACAACGACACAATCTATCCCCTGGAGCCGCGAAAGCGCGTGAAGGAATCGGAAGAGACGCTGCGGAATCTGGCGGAGCGGTTCGATATCGAGGCCATCGCCATCGGCAATGGTACGGGGGGGCGCGAGACTGAAGCCTTCTGCAAAGGAATCGACTTCGGCAAAAAAATCCCGGTAATCGTTGTCAGCGAGAGCGGGGCGTCGGTCTATTCCGCCTCGGAGACGGCCCGTGAAGAATTCCCCGACCACGACCTGACCGTCCGCGGCGCCGTTTCCATCGGGAGGCGTCTCATGGACCCCCTGTCGGAACTGGTCAAGATCGAC
>CAZAST010000249.1:2678-3352 GCA_964487805.1 uncultured Syntrophaceae bacterium | reverse complement strand
ATCACGGTGCCCCAGACAAGACCATGGAGAACCTGTGGCAAAATTACATAAATTAAATAATCCATCATGTGTACTCCGTCTCCATATTCCTTTCTACAAATCGCGGATCAGCAAGGGAAAAGAGGCGGCATAGCGATTACAGAGCCAACCGCCTCTTCCCCTTTTCCGGTCTTGCCGTTCTAATTCGCTCTTTCCATAATCTGGTACTTCCCACCGTTGGCTATCTTGATCATGTAAACATCAAGAGGGCTCTGGTGACTGACGGGGTCCATCGACTTGGTCCCCTGGGGGCCCTTGTATGTGGATGTCTCGAGGTATTTGACCAGCTTATCCGTATCCGTTGAGCCGGTCTCCTTTATCGCCTGTGCGACCCACATGACACCTTCATATGAACTGAGAGCCATCTTGCTTGGCAGCTCGTTATACCGCTTCATGTAGTTATCGACGAACACCTTGTTTTCCGGAGTATCCATATTCGCAACATAGAAATCGGCGAAAATGATGCCATCGGCGTTACTTCCATGTGCCGCGATGATATCTTGGGACACCAGCGAACCGTCTCCTGCCAGCTTCATGTGTTTACCCAGACCGTATTGCTTGACCTGGGAGACCAGAGATACGGCATCGTTACCCGCACAGATCATGAGCAGAACTTCCGGTTTCGCAGCCTTGAT
>CAZAST010000249.1:0-2668 GCA_964487805.1 uncultured Syntrophaceae bacterium | reverse complement strand
GAAATCTTTCGTTCCCAGGGGGAACCATGTTTCGCCGATTATGTCCGCCCCATTCTCTTTCAAGAACTTTTTGTACACTTCCGCTGTCGACCTTGGCCACGCGTAGTCCGCCCCGATGATATAGGTTTTCTTGCCGAGGTTCTCCACCATCCACTTAGACTGGGGTTTCCCCGTGATCTCGCCATTACCGAAGCAGCGGAAGGTGACCTTGTTCTTATTCTCACCGGTGATCTTCATGGACTGGGCCAACGTGACCATCATCAGCGTGTTATGCTTCAGTGCGATGGGCATCATGGCAAGGACCGCGGACGAGGTGGTGGGAGGAATGACGAAATCCACTTTCTCATCAAGAATAACGCGCTCCAGTTTCTGCGTTGCCAGCGAGACGCTTGTCGCAGTATCCTCGAGAACTATTCTTAGCTTTTTCCCGAGAAGCCCCCCCGATGCGTTGAGTTCATCAACAGCCATCTTGACCGCATCTCTTTGCTGTTTGGACAATGCGGCGTAAGTACCCGTCAGATCGGCGAGACAGCCGACTACGATCTCATTGTCGGCAGCTTGCGCTGGGGAACAGAAAAGAATAGCCGAAAAGACAATCAATGTGGCAATAAACAAACGTTTCATTAGACTACCTCCATTTTTTTATTCATCTCTGAAAAGGTTGCAGATGAATTGTTACAAAGCAACGAACATTACAAAGACCGCCCCATTACGTTCGATTTACATACTTTCCGGCGGAGATTTCGCAATGCCCACCATTAACGATAGTACATTTACCTTTTCTATCGCTAAAAATCAGACTGCCGAGAGATTAACGTATCGCAAAAAAAATTTACGATGCCGCCGCATTTTTACCCGCAATACGTCCGAAGATTATGCAATCCGCAATGGCAAAACCACCCAGACGAGAGGCTCCGTGAACACCACCTACGGCCTCACCGGCAGCGTAGAGTCCCTTAATGGGTTTGCGTTCAAGTCCTATAACCTGTGCCTTCGTGTTGATCTGTACCCCACCCATACAATGGTGAATCAACGGCCAAGAAAGCATCGCATAAAACGGAGCTTCCGCTACAGGTCCGGAACCCTTCAAGGGTTTGCCAAACTCTTTATCTTCGCCCGCTTTCACGTACGAATTGTAATCATTGACAGTTTGCTGTAACTGCGCTGACGGGATCTTGAAAGCGGATGCCAATTCTTCCAGCGTGTTGAATTTTTTCAAGGCACCCGTCTCTAACATTTTATCCAATGATGACGCGATCTTCTGGACCGCCTTCTGATCGGCAATACTGACAGAGGGTTGTCCCGTCGCGAACATGGCATCAGCCATAGTTTTACGGTCAGTCAACTCATTGACAAATCGCTTCCCCGTAGTCGGATTAACCCATATACCGGAGGGACAGGCAACCAGATTATTGAACCAGAAGCATTTGCCGATCCCTTTTTCTTCCGGAGAGGACATGGGAAACAATTGGATCCACGAAAGCTGAACCGGCGCCGCGCCCGCCTTCAGCGTTGCCACCAACGCATCCGCCGTGGCGCCAGGTTGATTTGTGGAACCGACACTTTTCGTGAGTCGCGGATCCTGAACCTGCGTGAAATCAGTATCCACTCCGAACCCGCCCGTTGCCATAACGACACCCTTCTGGGCTTTGATATATTTTACTTTTCCGGAATCGCTTTTCGGGAAGCTATACCCCTCTCTTATCTTGACGCCTTTGACTTCCCCATTTCCATCTTTGATGATTTCATCGAGATATGTTTTTGTTCTGACTTTTACACCCAGCGTATTCAACTTTTCCAGCATAGGCAGAATTAAACCCGATCCATTTTTCTTGGCGGTCCGGTAACAGCGAAGCACGCTATTGCCGCCCATCGGAATTAATCCGTCTTCATACTGGACACCAATAGAGTCGATCGTCCATTGTACCGCTTCGTTCGACTTTTCAGCAATTGTGCGGGCCAGATCAGGGTAGTTCAGCCCAAGCCCTGCCTTCAACATATCCTGGTACATGATTTCCGGTGAGTCTTTTAATCCCTTTTCGGCTTGTTTTGCCGAACCCGCGGCCGCGATTGTACCCCCATTAATGATCGAATTCCCCCCGGCAACGGGCATCTTTTCGAGGACAATCACCGATGAACCAGCATTTTTGGCCTCAATCGCCGCTGCCAAACCGGCAAACCCACTACCGACGACAACCACATCCACCGTTTCATCCCATTTCTTCGGAAGTTCAGCGGCGCCAGCTTTCCCGGGACTCAGAAACATACCGCTCGCAGCAATACCTGCTACAGCGGCGGCGCTTCCCGTGGACTTCAAGAAATTACGCCTTGTTACATTAACAGAACCCCCCTCTTCCTCCTTGGACAAATCTTTAAACTTCTCCTCTTTGTTCTGTTTCATTCTCCACTCCTTTCTGATTGTTTATTGTGCTACCCAAGCAACCCTCTGACTGCTTCAACAACGGAACACAAGCCTGAAATCTGAGCAATGTCTATCTTCCCCCTATAAGCGTCCAACCCTGTCTTTGCAGGCACAGGTGGCGCTTTTACGAGCAGCCTACTTTTTTTCCTTTTTTTTGAATGGATTGACGATCGGGTATCCTCCAAGACATAGCACCTGATTTCGATTCTCGAGCTGAAGGGCGGTTTCGAGGCTGGCCGGTCCGAT
>CAZAST010000248.1:0-3355 GCA_964487805.1 uncultured Syntrophaceae bacterium | reverse complement strand
GGACGAGTCCTACATGAAGACCCGGGACGCGGCGGATTCCGATGATTTGAGCAACAGTGTGGACCGGAATAAATATACCATCAACCGGGTGAGCCCCATGCTGTTCTACGATTTCGGAGAGAAATTCACGGCGGGGCTTCGCTACCGGAACACCGAGGCCAATTACTCGGAGGGAACCCTCGAGGATTCCAGCGAACACCGGGGCATATTCGATCTGATATACAATCTGACGCGCACCGAATCCCTCGATCTCGAGTACCAGCACTGGAAGCGGAGTTACGATAAGACCACCTCCGATTACACCTCGGACCAGATAGTGCTGATTTTCAGAAAGCAGTTTCAATATGCGACACTGGAAGTAGGGGGTGGATACCACGAGCGTGATTTTGACCAGGCCGGCCTGGACACGATCGATACCGTTGCGTACCGTGTCGCTCTCAACTTCCAGAACCCTCCCGCACCGGATGCCAGGCCGAAAACCTGGCTCGATCTTTCCGCTACCATGAATTTCAACGATCAGGGCCTTGCGGACAGCTATTACACGGCCCATCGCTTTTCTGTGGATATGGGGCACATCTTCCTGGAAAAGATCAAGGTCAGCGTGGGTGGATACTATCAGAACTCCGATTACGAGCGTGAAACCGGCCTGACCCCGGGGGGCGCCACCGAATACCGCGATGACGATACCTACTATGCCTCCCTGAGCGTGGGATATATGTTTACCGACTGGCTTACCCTCTCGCTCACCGCCGGGTATGAGGAGCGGGATTCCAACCTGCGGGGCCGCGATTATGACAATGAATCCATTATAGCCAGGCTGGAATTCAGCCACGATCTCGGCGGCAGGTAACAAGCAGGACGGCTTGGCGCAGGGCACGGAGCGGAAAGTGTCCTGCGCCATATTTTTTTGTGCGGCAAACCGTACAGGAACCGTATAAGGACATCATGACGCATCGAGGAACAACAGGGGGTCATCGATATATCGTCCTCCTTCTGGTGGGCGTAATCGCGGGCCTTCTTATATTTCCCTGCCCGACTCCGGGACAGGAGAAGGCCAATATTATTGGCCCCCAGGATGTGCTCACCCTGAGCATATATGCCGGCGGAGAAGAACAGCGGAAGGTGGAACTGACCGTTTCCAACGACGATATGATCAACGCCCCCTTCATCGGCCCCGTCAGGGCGCGGGGGTTCACGATCAGCGAACTGGAGACGCTGATAGCCGAACTGCTCAAGAAGGATTATTTCGTCGATCCCCAGGTACACATACAGATCAAGGAGGGGGGATACAAGAGCCTCCAGTATTCCGTCTCGGTGGAGGGGAAGGTGACGAAGCCGGGCGTCTATGAATACCAGCGGGGAATAACGGCCCTGAACGCCTGCCTTATGGCGGGAGGGTTCGACAAATTCGCGGCGCCCAACCGTGCCAGGATCATACGCGAAGAGGATGGCAAACAGACGGTCATCAGGATCAACCTCGACGACGTGAAGGAAGGGAAGATTCCCGATATCGAACTGAAACCGGGCGATATTGTTGTAATACCGGAAAGCTGGCTCTAGGGCTTACACGCACCGTGGATTGAGAACAACTATGTATACACAGGAACCGGAACAGGCCGTACATCTGGCCGAATATTATCATATACTGGTCAAACACAGGCTGATCATCATCGCTTCTCTGGTCCTCCTGGTGACCCTTACCATGCTCTTCACCTTTCAGATGAAGCCGGTTTACCGGGCCACGGCGACCATGGTGATCGAGCCGGAGCAGAGCACGTCCCCCCTGACCGGCGAACGGACGGATTACGAGGGTTATGTGTCCCAGTCCCTGACCTTCAATACCCATTTCAAACTGATCTCCTCAGATCCCGTTCTCCACAAGGTAATCAGCACTCTCAAACTGGACCAGCCCGACAGGGAGGATATCGAGGTCAGCCCCTTCCGGGTGTTTCTGGCGCAGTTCAAAAAGAATATCAACCTGCTTCTGGGAAGGGACAAGGCCCCCCTCACCTCGCAGGAGCGGCTTGCGGCCCTGCAGCGAAAGCTGAGGAACAAGATAGAGATCGAGCAGGTGCGCGACACGCGGCTGCTGAAGGTGAACGTCGAGGACCACGATCCCGTCCTTGCCGGGGATATCGCCAATACCCTTGCCGATTCATATATCACCTTTAATATCGACAACCGCCTCAAATCCTCCCGCAATACACTGAGCTGGATGACGGATCAGTTGTATGAGGTAAAGAAGAAGCTGGAAGACGCAGAGGAAGAATTTCTGGCCTACAAGCAGGAGGCAAAGCTCTTCTCCGTCGAGGGGAAACAGAAGGTCGTCTCTCAGAAGATACAGGAATTTAACGACGCCTACCTCCAGGCGAGGAACAAGCGTCTCGAACTGGACGCGAAACTGGCCGAACTGGAAAGACTTTCCGGAACGGGAGGCGACACCCTTCGTATCCGTTCCCTGATCAATAACCCCCTCATCGAAAATCTGTACGGCCAGCTCCTCGAAGCGGAGATACAGCTCTCCGGCCGCAGCAAGGTTTACAAGGCCAAACATCCCATCATTATCGAGCTCAATTCCAAGATAGAAAAAACCAGGAAGAGGCTCTCCGAGGAGCTGCAAAAGGAAATCGAAAACCTGAAGGCCGAACGCACCGTTCTCCTCTCCCGCGAGCGGGTCATGGCAAAGACCATTGCCGATTTTGAGGACGAGGGCCTCGAAACCAACCGGAAGGAACTGAAGTACACTATTCTTGAACGGAACGTGGAGACAAACAAGAAGCTCTACGAAACCCTTCTCTCCCGGATCAAGGAATCGAACATCGTTGAAAGCGGCAGCGTTTCCAACATCCGGGTGGCCGAACCGGCGGTGATGCCGATCGATCCGGTCAAACCGAAGAAGACACTCAACCTGCTGCTCAGCATTATCTTCGGACTGATGGCGGGTGTGGGGATCGCTTTTTTGTGGGAATACGTGGACCGGTCGTTGCGAACGGAGGAGGATGTGCGGCGATACCTCGGCGTGCCCGTGCTCACCGTTGTCCCGGTGGCGGAGAAGGAAAAGAAGTAATACTGAGGGGTCAGGGGTTCGAGGGGCAAAAGGGTTAAGGATTAAAGGATTAAGGGGAATGGTTTTTGTCATTTCAAGGAACGTAGTGACGAGCTATAGTCCTCTTCAGGGGGAAATCTTAGCTTCAGAAAAACAAGATTTCTCGCTGCGCTCGAAATGACAAAAGGGGGTCAGACAGGATTTTTCCCGGAGTTTATCCCGATAAAATCGGGGGTCGAAATGACAGAGCAAAGGACTATATTCGTTTTTTGTACATAGCGTACGGTTCACATTGCGAGTTGGAGACTC
>CAZAST010000247.1:0-3399 GCA_964487805.1 uncultured Syntrophaceae bacterium | reverse complement strand
ACCGTCTATGAATGGCATGTGGCGCCTTATATCTCCAAAAAATTAGATAATTTTATCCCATATCTCGGCGTCAAGTATTCGGATGTACGGGTAAAAGATAATTACAATACATCCAGCGGCACGGTAGAGGAAAAAAGGAAGGCTGATGACAATGTCGGCATTTTTGTCGGAACAGATTATGCGATAAACGACAATTGGAACATTAACCTGGAAGGCAGATTTATAGATGAAACTGCCCTGAGTTTCGGGGTTACATATAAATTCTAAATAATGATGATTGGGGATAGAGCCCGTTGATTGCCGGGCACCTTGCCTCGCCCAAGCAATAAGGCTCTGTCCCTCATGCCTAGTGCCGGAAGTGTCTTCTTCCGGTAAAGATCATGGCCATGCCATGTTCGTCCGCTGCCTGGATTGCCTCTTCATCCCGGATCGATCCTCCGGGCTGTATGATGGCCGTTGCTCCGGCCTTCGCCGCCATATCGACGCCGTCCCTGAAGGGGAAGAAGGCATCTGAGGCGAGGACGGTCCCCTTCGTGGGGAGTATCGCCTTCATTGTGGCGATCTGCACGGAATCCACCCGGCTCATCTGACCCGCCCCCACACCGACCAGTTGATCTTTGGTCGTGAAGACGATGGCGTTGGATTTAACGCTCTTGACCACGCGCCAGGCGAAGTCGAGGGCCTGGTATTCCTCCGCCGTGGGAGGCCGCCTGGTCACGACCTTCGCCTGCATGATATCGTCCCTCCCAGGGTCCCGCTCCTGCACGAGGAGCCCGCCCCCGACCCGCCTGAAATCCAGACCGGCCGGCTGGCCGGCGGACGGCGCGGTGATTTCCAGGAGCCGCACATTCTTCTTGCCGGTCAGGATGCCGAGGGCTTCCGTGTCAAATCCGGGGGCGATAATGACCTCCAGGAATGTCTTGGAGAGTTCCTCCGCCGTCTCTCTGTCCACGGGCCGGTTGAAGCTGACGATACCGCCGAAGGCCGATACGGGATCGGTTGCCATGGCCTTGATATAGGCGTCCTTGAGGCTGGCGTCCGATGTGGCCGCGCCGCAGGGATTCGAATGTTTCATGATGACGGCCGCCGTGAGATCGAAGTCGCACGCCATCTGCCACGCCGCGTCGCTGTCCATGATATTGTTGTACGAAAGTTCCTTGCCGTGCAGTTGCCGCGCCGAAGATATGGAAGAGGCGGGCGCGTTTTTCTCCCGGTAGAATGCCGCGTCCTGGTGGGGATTCTCTCCGTACCGGAGATCCTGGGCTCGATCGAACTGGACGCTGAAGGTGTCGGGGAATTTTTTTGTCTTTTTTCCCTTCTCCATCAACCCCAGATAGTTGGAAATGGCCCCGTCGTAGCGTGCCGTGAGCTGGAAGGTCTTCGTGGCGAGGGCGAAGTTGGTCGCCTCGGAAATCAGGCCCCCCGTCTCCTTCATCTCGCCGAGGATCCGGGGATAATCAGCCGGATCGGTGACGACGGAGACGAAGCGGTGGTTCTTGGCCGCGGCCCGCAGCATGGTGGGCCCGCCGATATCGATATTTTCGACGGCCTCTTCCAGCGTGCATCCCTCCTTCGCCACCGTGTCTTCAAAGCGGTAGAGATTGATAACCACCATGTCAATCATGTCGATCCCGTGCTCTGCGGCTGACTGCATATGTCCCGCGTTGTCCCGCAGGGCGAGGAGCCCGCCGTGGATCTTCGGATGGAGGGTCTTCAATCGCCCATCCATCATCTCCGGGAACCCCGTGTGATCGGAAACATCGGTCACGTCGATACCGGCCTGCCGAAGCTGAGCAGCCGTTCCCCCCGTGGAGAGTATCTCTACATCAAATGCCTTCAGCCCCCGCGCGAAATCGACGACCCCTGTCTTGTCCGTGACGCTTATCAGTACTTTTTTTATCCTGGTGCTCATAGTGCGTTATCTCCGTATTCTCTGCATATGCTGGATTCTTTTATCTATCAGTGCCTGTGTGCCGATATCGGGACGGTGGTCTATCGGTCCCTGTATGGCTCCAATCGCTCCCTCCGCCATCTTCTCGGCTTCCGCCAGGGTATCGGCGATCCCGACCACGCCGATCGCCCGTGATGTGGTCATATAGAGCCCGTCATCCCGCTTGTCGACGGAGGAATAGTACAGGCGGGCATCCCCCGTGTCCGCCACGTCGATCTTCGCGGCCGTGGAGCGGGCGTCGGGATGATCAGCGGGAAGGCCGTATCCCCTGGGAACGATGTATTTGCAGACAGTGGCCTTCCGATCGAACTCTATCGGTAAATCCTTCAGGGTCCCGTCGATGACGGCCCGGCAGATGTCCACAAAATCCGTCTTCAGGAGGGGAAGGATATTCATGGCCTCCGGGTCGCCGAACCGCGCATTGTACTCGAGCAGTTTGACGCCCTCCCGCGTCACGATAAATCCGCCGTACATGACGCCCTTGTACTCTTCGCCCGTTTCCTGCCGGATAGCCTCGGCCACCCGGCGCGTAATGGCGAGCCCCTCGGCGATATCCTCCTCGCACAGGAAAGGGAGTAAATGATTCTCCAGGGAATACGACCCCATCCCTCCCGTGTTCGGTCCCCGGTCGCCGACAAACCGCCTTTTGTGATCCTGCACGGGAGGCGTGGCGACAACCGTTGTCCCGTCGCACAGGCACTGAAGGGAAAACTCCTCTCCGTCAAACCGTTCCTCGATGATCACCGACGGGTCTTTATCCAGGATCTTCCCGCAGAGTTCGACAGCCTCCTCCCTGGTCTGGAAATGGTCTCCCTGGACCATGACCCCTTTGCCACCGGTGAGACCGTCCGGTTTCAGGACGACACTGTCGAGCTTCGCGATGAAGGCATCGATCCCAGCGCGGGAGGTGAAGGTCTGAAAACGCGGGTTGCCGGGTATGCCGTACTTTTCCAGAAGGTTCCGCGTGAAGGCCTTCGACGTTTCAAGCCGGGCCAGACTCTGAGTGGGTCCCACGGAGGGAATTCCCTCCTTTTGCAGGGCATCCACAACTCCCTTGCTGAGCGGGTCTTCCGGACCGATGATCGCGAAGTCGATCTTTTGCTCCTTCGCGAATCGGACGATCCCCTCCCGGTCGCCATAGCTTCCCGCAAGCACGTCATCCGAAAGGGACGCGATGCCGGGATTGTTGACCGTCATATAGGAAAAAAGGGCGGTGCCGTGACGGGAGCGCTTGACCGTTTCCGCTATCACATGCTCTCTGGCGCCGTTTCCGATCAAGAGTACTCGGATCATCTATTCCTCCACGGGGCAGGCCTTACGGTATTTGCATCGCTTATACTCAAAAAGCATATGTTCGTCAAACATCTTTGAGAGAACCCTGACACATTGTCCGCTACGGCCGCCATGACCATCCCCGAAACGCAGACTGGGCAACAAGCGGTTGACAT
>CAZAST010000246.1:0-3409 GCA_964487805.1 uncultured Syntrophaceae bacterium | reverse complement strand
CCATTTACTTACAATATAGAGGGCGGAAATAACAGTAATAATGTAACAGCTGAAATATACTGTCATACTGATGTATTAAATTACGATAATTTAGATAGAATAGATGGAATAGAAAATGGAGAAACATATTACTGTGTAGCTTGGAATGTAGAAGCTAATCCTGAAATAGAAGTAGAAAAGAGTGGTCCTGATTATGCAATAAATGGAGAAAATATAACATATGAATATGAAGTTACAAACAAAGGTAATGTCCCATTATCAAATATCTCTGTAGTTGATGACAAGTGCAATCCTGTAGTTTACCAATCTGGTGATGATGGAGATAATATTTTGGAAAATGGAGAAGAATGGAAATATCAATGTACTACAAACATATTATGGACATTCCCAGATTCTTTCACAAACGAAGCTGCTGCAACAGGTTCTTTCTATGATGAAGAAACAACAGATAGTGATGAGTTTACCCTATATCCATTTACATTAAGAAAGGATGTATTACTATACTGGGATGGAGATAAAATTGATTACTCTGATCCTGAGACTGAGTTTACAGTAGATATTAAAAAAGGAGATGAGGTTCTCGGAACAGAAACAATTACAGAATCCTTACCAATTAACCTATGGTTAAGTGAGGGAAGTTATAAATTCTGTGAGAAAGATTTACCTGAGGGATATATTCAAGGGTATGAATGTATTGATTATACAACGGGACAAAGATATCCAGATTGGTCTCAAATAAATGTAATAACATTTGATTTAGCTATAGATAAGATAGCACCTAGTGTAGCATATAAAGGAGAGACAATAACTTACGAATATGAAGTTAAAAATGGGGGACCTGCAAATGTAACACCTATGGTTAAAGATGACCTATGTACTCCAGTTGAATATGACTCAGGGGATATAAATATGGATGGTAAAATAGATTCAAATGAAACATGGAAATTTACATGTGATTACAAAGTAACAGAATCAGGTGGATCTGAAGTTACTAATATCGCAGAGGTATATGATATAGAGGGTGAATCTTGGAACTACGATGAATGGTATTTAGGTGGAGATAGAGATATTGAAAACAATACAGATACTGAAACTGTCAAAGTCAAGGCTGGATCAATTAGAGTATGTAAAGTAGCTCTTACACCTGATGGAAAGATAACGGACGGTTCTGAACTACCAGGCTATGAATTCTCTGTAAAAGGGTTAGATGTTACAACCTCTCAAGGTGCTCCAGTAGGAGTACTTCCAGAAACAAGTTATAGTACACCTTTAGACTTAAATACAGATGTATATTCTTCAAGTGAAGGTAACGATCTTTACTGTAAAACATATTCTGATTTACCAATAGGGCACTTCTATTACAGTCAAGAAACATATTCAAGTCCATGGAATATTCCAAGGTATAATGATTCAAATCTTAATTTAAACCAAGCTATTGATTACTCTGGACAACTCTTTGATGAAGACCCTTCAAACGATGGACAGAGAAATACAATAGGAGATGGAGATATCCTTTTAACTACATCAAGAGCTGATAGAACTCTTCTAGTAGTTAATCAATATCCATACAGCTCTATACAGGGTAGAAAATATTACGATGTAAATATTAATGGAAATTTTGATAAGGAGGAAAAAATTAATAAGAATAAATTAGATAACTGGACAATCAATCTCTACAATCAAGAATGGGATGTATTAGGTACAATGAAAACAGGAGATGATACTACTGATGTTGGTAATGTAGAAAAAGGTCAATACAGATTTGAAAATCTCTTACCTGGTACATACTATGTATGTGAACAACCTCAAGAGGGTTGGTATCAAACAGAACCATATTCAGGAGTACAAAATCCACAAGATAATTCCTTCTGTCATACAGTAGTATTAGGAGCCTCAGAGGACAAAGTAGGAGTACAGTTTGGAAACTACCAAGGCTCAGATGTAAAGATATGTAAAAAGAACCATAACAATAAATCCCTTTCTGGTTGGGATATGGTATTAGCATCTGACAAAGTAGATGGCCCAACAGCTCTAAATGTAAGTAATAACAGTGGATCAAACAGTTCTAATTTACCAGCAGGTACATACTTAATCAAAGTAAGTGGTACATATAGATATGGAAATTCTCAAATGATTGCAGATGCGGGATACTCCTTTAGGCCAATAGGTATTCCATACGGAACTGGTGGTTGGGTAAGTGGATTAGATTTACCAAGTAAAGGTTTAATGGCTTTGATAAATGGTTCTTCTGTTAACTGGGGAGCATACAATAGCTCACACGAATATACATATGTATATGACCATTTAGGCGGTCCTATTAATGTCTCAATATATGATGACTACTATGCTGATAATGTAAACAAAGATTTTAGATTTGAAGTTTACAAAGTTAATGAATGGGCAAAAGGTTCTACTGAAAGGAATGGATGTACTACTCTAGAAGCTATCCCATATGGAGAGTACATATTAGATGAATATCTAAAGGAAGGATGGATTGATATTAGTGGTAAAGGAACTCCTGTTGTAGTAGATGAGATGGAAGAGAATTTCACTATTAAAAATAGAGTGAACCAGCCTGTAACGATAGAGGCAATGAAAGTAGTTTGTGATAATGAGTCTTACTTACCAAATTGGGGAAGAAAAGGACCAGCTAAGATTACATCTAATACAGCACAGAACTGGGTTGATGAAAGTGAAGGACACTGTAGGTTAGAACCAACCTGGGAATTTGAATGGGGATATCAAGGAGCAGGAAACCCCGGTGATGAATATATAGGATATGGAGGTGAGGATTGGAATACATTTAGTGCAGTTGGTGAAGAAGGAATAGCAATAGCTAAGATTAATAATCTTAAGGGAAGTAGAATTGAATTAAGAGAAGTGCTACAAGAAAATTACATACCATTTACATATGGTGAATATGGTAATAACTCTAATAATGAGTCTGCAGAGTTCTACTGTTACAACGATGTAATGAACTATGACAACTGGGAGTGGTTAAATACACCAGAATATGGTCAAACATATTATTGTGTAGGCTTTAACACACTAACTAGAACAGATGTATATGGATATAAATGGCTTGATATTGACAGAGATGGTGATAGAAGTTGTATTCAGGAAGAGCCAAGTAATATTCTTGAACAGGTTATAGGAATATTATTCGATGAAGGACAAAGTGAATGTGAAGAAGATGATTTAGAGCCACGACTTTCAGGTTGGAAAATATTTATAGATACAGATAAGGATGGTAAATGGGACGAAGGTGAGCAATATATGTTAACAAGTAGCAATACTGAAGATTCCAATCAATTTGGTTCGTATTTGTTTGAAGATTTGCTACCAGGTGAATACAAAATATGTGAAGAGATGCCTGAAGGATGGGCTCAAACATACCCTGGAGAACCAG
>CAZAST010000245.1:803-3415 GCA_964487805.1 uncultured Syntrophaceae bacterium | reverse complement strand
CTTCGAGACTTTTATCAGAGACAGGGAGGTTCAGTTGTATGGAAGAAATCGATCTTGGAAAATTACAGGTGAAGGCTGCGGACTTATGGCTGAAGCAGTGGCTCCTGCTGACGGCGGGGACCATTGAGGATTTCAACACCATGACGGTGGGGTGGGGCTCCCTGGGCGGCATGTGGGGCAAGCCTTTCGTGCAAGTGGTGGTCAGGCCGACCCGCCATACCCGCCGCTACATGGAGAAATACGACACCTTCACTCTCTGTGCTTTTCCCCCGCAGTATAAGAAAGCTCTGACGATTCTGGGGACGAAATCGGGGAGAGACTTCGACAAGGTCGCCGATTCCGGACTGACGGTTATACCATCAAAGATGGTCGAGGCCCCCGCCTTCCGGGAAGCCGAGCTGATTCTGGAATGCCGGAAGACGTACTGGCAGGACATGGATCCGGAACACTTTCTCGCCGATTTCATTGAAGGAAACTATCCCCAGAAGGATTATCACCGCATCTATTTCGGGGAAATCGTTCGGGCCGCGAGTGTGGGTGCGTACCTGGGCTGAGAGGAAGCCCCGCCGCCGGACGGCCTGAAAGGGGGGCAGGATCTATTCGTCCAGATCCTTGTTCAGTTTGATGTAGGTATAGGGAACCTGGTAATAGTTGAAGACCTTCGCCGTCTTGGGGCACGACAGTTTTCGGAATATCCGGGAGAGGTTGATCCCCACGCCGGCGTACAGGTTGCGGCTTCGCTCGTCGCCCGCCTCCTGGTACCCGTCCACATAGTACCCCAGGTGCAATTCCAGATATTTGAGATATTCGTTGGTAACCATGTCAAAGCCGTCGAGCTTCAGGGCGACGAGAAACCGCATCTTTTCGTAGTCCGTGATGATATCGGCCTCTTGAAAATCGGGGATGTATTCGATCCGGAAGTCGATTTTCCGCGCGACCTCCGGATACATCTCAAGGAGATAGCCCGCGCAGGTCCCCGCCAGGTTCATGATAAAGTCCGAATGAGAAAATCCGTACTCGCTGATGGAATCCCCGATTTCCATGAAGCTCATTATTCCGAAAGAGGACAGCGCCCCGTAGAGAGCCGCCCGGTCATGTTCATAGCCCCAGGATTCGTAAAGAGATGAAAGGGAACGGCCGACGAGATAGTTGGCGTAGAAATGCCCCAGTTTATCCGACCCGCCCTTGTCGGTGTGTTCGCTGAACCACCCCTCGTCCTTCATGAAGGGGGAGGATTCCCCGTAATCCCAGAAGGCGACTCCCCACCCGGCTATGGCGAGGAGGGCCCCTGCGTTTACCGTGACCATCTTCTCCTCGCGGGTAAGGTCGCTGAAACCATGGGCGGAGGCGGATACGCACAGAAAGAAACACGAGAAGAGAATGACAGATATCTTGTGTATCCACCCTTTTCCGCGTCCCTTCGCATGCCGGATCTCCGTCATCGCTGTCCTCCCTGCTGGTGAACCGTTCTCTATGAAGGCTGGAAGATTATGATATGTGGAACCGTTGTCCCTCGAAGACGCATCTACCATCTCAAATATCGGCCTGCCTGTCAATATGAGAGATTCTTAAAATTCTTGACAAAGGAGGCCGCCGATGTATCTGTTGTTGTCGTTTGATACCATGCCGGGCGATTTCCAATAAGGGAAGAGAGTCTGGTTGTGAGGTGAGGGACATGGTTGGAAATTTGATACGAGTGGTCGGCGCAGTTGTGCTTCTCTTTCTCTGTATTTCGAATGCGGCCGCCGAAGAACAATCGGTCCCTTCACAACAGGTGCAGATGGAAGAGGTAATCGTGACTGCCTCCCCCATTATCGAGGGGAATAATGTAAACGGTTACGGCAGCCAGGTGACATCGGTGAGCAAAGAGCAGATCTCCGATCTCAACGCCCAGGACCTGCCATCCGCTCTGCGGAGGGTTCCCGGGGTCATCGTTTCCCGGCATAATCCCGTGGGGAGTTTCGGAGGAGGAGAGGGGGGCGCCTTCTTCATCAGGGGCCAGGGGAGTTCCCGGCCGGGCGCGGAAATCCAGATGCTTGTGGACGGCATTCCCAAATTTGTCAGTGTCTGGACCCACCCGCTCATGGATGTCCTGAGTGTGGATATGATCGACAGCATTGAAATATACAAAGGTGCCCAGCCGGTGCTTTACGGAAACATGGCGTTCGGCGCCGTGGACATACAAACCAAAAGGATGCGTGAAGAGGGTTTTTACACCGCCCTTCAGAGCGGCTACGGTTCCCACAATACGTGGACGGAGGTTATGGAACACGGGGGAAAGGCGGGGAAGTTCGATTACTATCTGATTCAGAGCTACCGGAGCTCGGACGGCCACCGGGAGAATGCGGACGGTGAACTTCAGAACTACTTCGGTCGAGTCGGATACGATTTGAACGATAACTGGAATCTGAATATGACCGTAAACCACACGAATAACCGGGCCGACGACCCCGGTCCGGAAGACGGTTCCAGCCCCTCGGACGGAACATTCAGCACGGAAGACTATTTTACCGTTGCCACTCTTTCAAACTCTTATGAGGGAGGGAAGGGTTACATAAAATTGTATCTTGAATCTGGCGGGATCGACTGGGTGAATCAGGACGGCACGCCCG
>CAZAST010000245.1:0-793 GCA_964487805.1 uncultured Syntrophaceae bacterium | reverse complement strand
CGTCCGGGCTCGACAGGCTCACGGACTATGAAAACCGGGGAATAAGGGCCCGCGAAACCGTCAACTTCTGGCAGGGCGGAGAAGTCATGGTCGGTCTGGATCTCGACTATCTGAGCGGAGAAGTGGAGGACCGTTCCCCCGTCGCCTCGACCGCTTATTTTCCTGAAGAGACGTGGCGCATGGCCGCTCCCTATGCCGCGGTGAGTCATCTGATCGGTTCGGAGAAGGGTTTTCACGCCATCCCGTCGGCGGGTCTTCGTTATATAGACCACAGCGAATACGGAAGCGAGTGTGCCCCCCAGGCGGGCCTGATCCTGGGATACGGGGATACGCGGCTCAACGCGTTTTACTCCCGTGGGGTCAATTATCCGGGGATCTATGTGAAAGCGCAGGACGTGCTGACCTTTCCCGGCAACAACCGGTGGCAGGACCTGAGCCCCGAGCTGGTGGATCACTATGAAATAGGAATCAGCCACCGGCTGAACCGCATGGTGAAGATGGATCTGACCTGCTTCCACAATGACGGAAAAGATCGGATCGTGATTGCGCCCGGTCCCCCCTTTCCGTCCCTCTTCAAGAACATCGGTGACTACACCACACAAGGAGTAGAGGGGACGATCACGGCGAGCCCTCTGCCTGAACTGGGTCTGTTTGCCGGGTTTACCTGGCTGGACGCCGACCCGACGGATCTTCCGTACACCCCGGAATGGTCCGGAAGCGCGGGAGTCAACTACTCCTTTTCCGAGCGGCTTCACATCAGCCTCGACGCCCTGTACGTGGACGATCAGTATGT
>CAZAST010000244.1:0-3433 GCA_964487805.1 uncultured Syntrophaceae bacterium | reverse complement strand
CCGAGATCGCCTGGCAGAAGGACGATCTCCGCGTGATGATCGCCAAGAAGATCATCGAAATCTACACATCGAGAAGCCGCGTCGCTGCTGGCTACCAGAGCGAGATTCCTCTTATTATGAATGAGGATGTGGAGAGGGCCATTAAACGCTTCCAAGGACCTGAGCTGACGTTTTTTCTCTCCTCCTACGATCGATCGGGCCGGTATCGCCCGATGATTCTTGAACAGCTCAAGGAGGCGGGGTTGCCGGAAGAACTTTCCTGGCTTCCCCTGGTAGAGAGCGGATTCAAGGTCAAAGCCCTTTCCAAGGCCAGGGCACTCGGCCTCTGGCAGATCATCCCGTCGACCGGCTATCGGTACGGTCTCAAGCGTGATCTGTGGATCGATGAACGGATGGATCCCGAAAAATCAACTCGGGCGGCGATAGACTATCTAAAGGAACTGCACGGTATATTCGGGGATTGGCTCACGGTACTGGCGGCGTATAACTGCGGTGAGGGGAGGGTCCTCCAGACCATATCGCGACAGCAGATGAATTACCTGGATAACTTCTGGGATCTCTATCGCCAACTCCCGCTGGAGACATCGAACTACGTTCCACGATTCCTGGCGACGCTCCATATTATCAATGATCCCCAGAAGTACGGGATCGATCTGAATCGCGACCAGGAGAGGCCGATCCCCTTTGAGACGGTGGATATTGATAAGAGCGTCACCCTGAAAGCCGTGGCACAAGGGCTCGATATTTCGGAGGAAACACTTGAGACGCTGAACACGGAGCTGCGGTACAAAACAACTCCAAGGTCATACCAGTTAAAAATTCCGGCAGGAATCGGGGAGAAGTTGGCCTCGGTTATCGACACGGTTCCTGAAGCCAAGAAACCGGGCGGTACGGACTTTATCCGGTATAAGGTAAAAAAGGGGGATTCTCTCTCCACCCTTGCACGACGGTACAAGAGCTCAGTCAGCGCAATCATGGCGGCGAACCGCCTTACCAGCAAGCACAGCATCAGGGCGGGGAGGTGGATTAAGATCCCGTCGCGCGGGTATGTCTATGCCGAACAGCCCTCCGTTTCTCTCTCTCAGAAAGGGGATGTCGCCGTATACAGCGTACGGAAGGGGGATTCTCTCTGGCTTATTGCCCAGCGTTTTGGGACAACCATATCGGAGATAAAAAGGCTGAACGGTCTGCAGCGCAATGATCTCAGTATCGGGCAGATCCTCAAGATTCGAGAGAGTGCCGGGGGAGACAAGGCCCTGTCGTCGAAGACCTATGTGGTACAAAGGGGGGATACGCTGTCCACCATAGCCTCACGAAACAGGATTGGTCTCACGCAGCTTCTTCGATTGAATAACCTGGGAACGCATTCCGTTATTCACCCCGGTCAGGTGCTGATAATTCAGTAGCGTTCGTTGAGAGAGACCAGTTCTCCGATCCTTCAGCGGATCCCCGCTATTCAATGTGATATTTTTTCAAGGCGAAAAAGATTTCCTTTTCTTTTTTCTCCATCTCTTCCGCTTCGTGGGGCTGTTCGTGGTCGTATCCCAGGAGATGGAGCACTCCGTGGATCATGAGATAATTGATCTCATCTTCGAGGGGCAGATCCCCGGCCCGCGCATCACGAAGGGCCGTTTCGACCGAGATGACGATATCGCCGAGAAGCAGCGGATTGATAGTGCCGAAGTCCCCTTCATTCATGGAGAACGCGATGACATTCGTTGGATGATTTCTTCCCAGATAGTGTCGGTTGATATCCGTAATCTCCCTGTCGTCCACAAAGAGCAGACTGATCTCATGGTCCTCCATTTCCAGAGATTTCAGGATGGCGGCCATCGACTTTCCGGCCAGCGTAACATCTATCGGTGCGATGTTTTGTCTGTTGGTGACCAGAATGTTCATGACGATGATTTCTGAGAGGGTTGCTGGTACTCGATACGCCGGTGAAATATGCCGGTGAGTATCCGGGTGGAAGTCTCGGCAATCTTTCTTAGATCACGAAAGGTCAGATCCGATTCATCGAGTTGCCCTTCCTCCACTACCTGTTGGATTCTGGCATTGACAAGATTCCTGATTCGCGCGGGGGTCGGATTGGTCAGTGTTCGGGAAGAGGCTTCGATAATATCCCCCAGAAGAACGAGGCCCGCCTCCTTCTTTTGAGGTTTCGGCCCGGGGTATCGAAAGTCCGCTTCAAGAATCGGCTTTCCGGAACTCTTGGTTTCCTTCTTGGCTTTTTCGTAGAAATAGCTGACAAGACCTGTTCCATGGTGCTGTCGGATGATTGCCGTTATCACCTTTCCCAGATTATGCTCCCTGGCCAGATCGCAACCATCCTTGACATGCGAAATGATGACGCGGCTGCTCATCTGCGGAGAGAGGTCATCATGACGGTTCTTCCAGTTCGGTTGATTTTCTATGAAGTAAAGGGGTTTTTTCATCTTTCCGATGTCGTGGTAATAAGCGCTTACCTTGGCAAGAAGCGCGTTTGCGCCGATCTCTTCAGCGGCGGCTTCCACCAGGGAGGCCACGATAATGCTGTGATGGTATGTACCGGGCGCCATCATGAGCAAATCCTGAAATATGGGCTGGTTCAGGTTGGCCAGTTCGAGGAGCTTTATGTCCGTGGTGTAGCCGAAGAGCCATTCAAAAAGAGGAACAAGTCCGGAGACTATGAATCCCGATAAGACGCCTCCCAGGATTCCCATCACCAGTTGTATGAGTGTTTCGACTGCGAAGAGATTGCCGGAAAGGAGAGAGAAACAGAGGATAGTCGCTCCATTGACCGCTCCCACCACCAGGCCGATCTTGAAAAAGGCGGAGCGCCGTTCGCAGCGAATAATATGGTGTGCTGCAACCGCGCTTCCCATAAGGGAAAGAAGAAATATGGCAGGTTTATCCTCAAACAGGAAGGCCGCGATAAGCGAGGAAAAGACGGCAAATATGAGGCCTTCGTTCCTGCCGATCAGAATCGCAACGAGCATGGCGCCCATGGTAAATGGTATGGCATAGATGCTGACTGATGCTGGGATAAGCTGATACGCCATGCCCACAGAGTCGCATATGAATATACCCGCTTTTACCAGAATTACCTGAAGGATTATGACGATCCCCATACAGAGGATATCTGTGGTTACATCCTTTGATAAGCGGAACCGCTGGCTGGACATGCGGTAGAATACAATGGACAGAAGCACAATGCTCAGGAATATACCGGAGAAAACGGAGGCATTCAGGATCTGGCTCCCCTCTTTCCCCTTATAGAAGGCATCAAGTTTATCCAAATCTGCCGGGGTTATCTTCTCTCCTTCCCGGATGATCATTTCATTTTTCTGAACTTCGTATAATACGGGCCTCACCTCGTTGGAAGCGGTCTGCTTTCGTATTTCGGTGGCGTTCTTTGCGAAAGTAAGATTTGGGCGAACAGCCTTTTGAGTCA
>CAZAST010000243.1:0-3448 GCA_964487805.1 uncultured Syntrophaceae bacterium | reverse complement strand
CCTGTTATTGTAACTCCTTTTCCAGAATAATCCCAATAATACTGAACATTTTCAAGAGAATTAACAGCATATTGAACATCTTGTTGTCCCTGGCATACCTCATTGTCACCCTTTATATCAGAAATCAGACAATTGGTGTCATATAAGCCCATAATTTCTTCTTCGGTTAATGTTCGATCATATATTATGACATCATCAATTTTACCACAAAAGAAATGATAAATAGTCTGCAGATCGTCATAATATGCACCAATGGCAACGAAATCATTTGAAATGGTGTTGCCATTTAATGAATTCTTACCCGCACTAATCATCACACCATTAATGTATAATGTAAGGCTGTCATGTTGTGCATCTCTGACCATTGCAACATGGTACCATTGATTGTCCATCAATTGATCTTGGGCTCTTACATCTAAAGCAGGAGGGGTGGTACCCCGAATGGCTCCTCTTAATATGTTATTATTTTTTATTTCAAATGTTATTATAGGATAATCATTGTCGCTTGCGCCATCGGTTTGGCCATAAATTGCATTATCCATATATTTGCCATCGGATGTAATTCTATCATTGTATATCCATGCCGCAATGCTGAAAGAGTTATCGCTATTCAGCGCTATTGAAGATGGTAATTGAATATAATTATAGTAACCGTCAAATAGATACGCACTATTAGCCAGACCACATCTGTCGCTTGTTAATGTAGTCCCATATATAGTGCCATGATATCCATTTCCACTTTCATCATTCGCATTGCCGTTGAATGGATAATAAGCAACAAGTCCAACAGTAGGCATTTGCGCCAGAATTCCATAAGGCATAACCAAGCAGAAGAAAAGGCATGAAAAAAATATGGTTCGATACATGGTAATTATTTTGCTGAGTTATTAATCTTTTACTTTCTGAACAGCAATTTTCCTGACGCTTTCTGCATGGAATAAGCCCAGGTTAATTCCAAGGTGTATTTCATGAGATCCGCTGTTGTATTTTGCTATTTCACTCAATGTATATTCATAATGATATCCTGCATAAAGTTTTCTATACAAACGCAAGGCGAATTTGCAACTCATATAGCCTGAGGTTCCATAAGATACAGCAATCCAGTTTACATACTTAATGTAGAATTTGGCATGAATGTCTGCAGTTACTTGGTCGCTCCCAATCTTCTTTATGACTACAGCGGGTTCAAAATTCAATAAGTTATCCGTATTTAAATTTAAGCCTCCAATAATGAAAAAGCCGGGTTTAAAATCTGTCTTGTCATTAACCTGTGATCTATCAGGCAAAATGTTGGTTATAGAAATACCTGCGAAATACTTCTTATTATATAAATACCCTCCTAAATTAAAGTTAATGCCGAACTTTTCATCGTTATTGAAAAGATAAGAGTCATTGGGTTGATTTGGTGATAACAATGAATTGTTAAATCCGTAATGTGAACCTGTAACAGCCATTCCAAATGACAGATTTGTTTCATAACCAATTGGCATATGGTATGCATATGAGATCAGGCCGCCAGTGTAATTAGCCGGCCCATTATTATCTCTAAATAGGGCGGCTCCGATACCAACGCGCTCAGCAATTTTTAATGGTCCCTTATTGACAAATCCCTTTGGATCATAAAAATCATATTTTCCAATTCTATAATTTCCTGATAACCTATAGGTAGTTGGTGCATCCGTAAAACCAGTCCATTGTCTTTTAACACATAAATCAGCAACCGGATATATTTCTGAACCTGTAATTGCAGGGTTTATCAGAAATGGAGAGAAATAATAACCCTCATAGGCTGCATATTTCTGAGCAGTAGCAAAATCACACAAAGCCAACAATACGAATATTTCAAATACAAAGTTTATGCGAATCATTAGTAATTTACTTTTCCGTGATTTTGAAAGCAACCCTTCTATTAAGTTTCCTGCCATCTTCAGTTTCATTTGATGCTATTGGGGCATTAAAGGAAAATCCGGCTAATTCTATTCTATGCGGATTGATGCCTCTTAATATGAGATAATTAGCTACAGATTCCACACGTCTTAAGGATAAACTCAGGTTGAACTGATAACTGCCAATATTATCAGTATGTCCTTCAATTCGAATCTTTATGGCTGGATTTGTTATCAACAAGTATAATAATTTGTCTAGTTCCTTATAGGATTCGGATAACAAATCATGTTTATTGAAATCAAAATAAACATTTCTCAAAACAATAGCCGAATCTATGCTGATCTTTTCAATATCAAAGGTGTCCTGAGGTATTTGCATTGTCAACGCTTCCGGTAATTCTAATTCATTCTGTATGCTGACCTTTTCCACGGTAACATCATCAATATAGTAATAAGCAGCTTTTTCATTGTTGGACAATCCCCATTTCTGACGTTTTCCTTTTTGTTTAACGGTAGCTCTTCTTTTTTTTGTTGTAGTTCTATCTGATCGGAAATTACCTAAAGTGATAAATTTCTCATTTCCAGAGGCCTTATAGAATGCCTGCAGTGTTATCCAATTTTCGCTGTTGTCCAAAAATGAAGAATTAAACTCAATTTGGGGTTTTAACGCAAGGAGCTTCAAATCTTTACTGCTTTGCATGAGGTATTCCGAAAAGAGTATTCCAAAGTTTTTGATGGCAATATTTGATTCTCCATCAAGAGATAAGGATAACTCAATTTTATAAATACTATCTTTCTCAAGTTGTTCAATTAATGGAGATTCAATAAATTCCCTTATATCTTTAATATTTCTTTGTGGATTGACCCTAATGCAAAAGATACCTACAAATGCATTACCACTTTTGGGATTCGTTCCTCCTAAATAATCATCAAATATATTGTTGATTGGGTTTTCAAGGCTAAAATTGAAATAGTCAGGAGTGTCGGAACTCTGCAATTTATGCCAACCGGATTTATTTTCGGATTTAAAATCCAGAGGCTCTTCAAATGAAGGGTTTTGCAACATATTCTGAGAAAACCCTGAAAAATGATAAAATAACAGGGCAGGTAAAAGGAGGAAAATATACTCTAAGGATTTCTTTTTGACTGTTTTCGTATGAGATAAGAATAACATCCTGATTTGATATAACTTAATTTCAGTTTATCAAAAATAACATTTTAATCTTAAACCTGTTCCAGTAATAATAGGTTTGGCAGTGTTTTGTTCTGGTCTGCAAAAATCTTGTTGGATGCGATGAAAAATTTGAATCCTTTGAATTTTTCTGGCAAGAATTCATCTTCGCTTTATTACTACAAGGCTTTAACGGAAAAGCTATTACTAACATTTGGAAACTAACAAAGGCAAAAAGTGAAGCGGTAAGGGTGGAGGCAGTTTAGAGCCTTTTCAACAATCCCTTCAGACTCACCTTATCACCCATAATTTCAGGCAGGCGGTCAACGGCAACCAGTTCCTGCTGCAGCGTATCGCGGTAGCGGATGGTAACCGTATTGTTGTTCAGCGT
>CAZAST010000242.1:2519-3529 GCA_964487805.1 uncultured Syntrophaceae bacterium | reverse complement strand
GGCAGCATCCACCGCAATACGTTCATCGACTCCCCTGCCCTTCTGAGAAAAACGCTCCAACTCCAATCGAACGACGATATCTTCTTCGCGGGTCAGATCACGGGAGTTGAAGGATACGTGGAATCAGCTTCCATGGGGTTGATGGCGGGGATAAATGTCTGCCGGTACATAGCCGGACAGGATATGACGCCCCCTTCGAGAACGACTGCCCTGGGTGCGCTCCTGCACCACATTACCAACTCGGATTACAAAACCTTCCAGCCCATGAACGTGAATTTCGGTCTCTTCGATCCTCTCGAGGGCCGGGTGCGGAAGAAGGAACGGGGGCGGCAGTATGCGATCAGGTCACTGAACAACCTTGGAGTGTGGAAAGAGAAATACGTCGTAAGCCGGCTACCCACATGAGTTGATACTCCTGTGAAGCCGTTCTCTGGAGCTGATTACGCTCCCTCACTTCACATACGGCTTGATTCTTATGCAACCTTCTCCCGTATTTTTCGGACATCCGCCGATATTTTCCGGTCTTTTTGAGCCTTTGTTCGATCAATACCTGTTCTGTCATACGTGGGATAGGACATGGGGTCAGTCCAGAAATCATCTTCTTTCACAGACAGGAGATCCACGATCTTATTATCACGCCATCGTATGATATCTTGAAAGTTTTTCCCCTTCATCTCCTTTTGCACACCGCGAGCCAGTTTTTCTTTCACCGGTTCGGTGATGTAATCTCTCGTTTCAAGCTCTTTCCAGATTTCCTTGAACGTCGTATTTCCTATGCCATCAATAAAATGATCGTATCCCCCCTGTTCACCGCCACCGAGGTGATAGATCATATGTGTCCCCATTAATGCCCACCTGAGACCGGGGCCTGCGCATAGCGCCTTATCAACATCTTCCACAGAAGCGACACCCCTGTCCACCAGATCGATGGCCTCCCTCCAGAGAGCGGCTGCCAATCTGTTGCCGATAAATCCCGCGACCTCCTTCTTCACGATGACGGGGACCTTCCC
>CAZAST010000242.1:0-2497 GCA_964487805.1 uncultured Syntrophaceae bacterium | reverse complement strand
TAATATAAGTTGTTTTATCCGATGTCTCCCGGCCGGGCACTATCTCAACCAGCGGAATCAAATGGGGAGGGTTCCAGGGATGCGTGACAATACATTTATCCTTCTGTGCCACCACCTTCTGAATCTCCGTCATGCTGAGGCCCGAAGTACTGCTTGCAAGAATGGCGTGCCCGGGAGCGTATTTCCCCATTTCCCTGAAAATATCTTTCTTGATATCATACACCTCTCCGGTACATTCCTCTACAAAATCGGCATCCTTCACCGCCTCGGCGATAGTGTCAACCATGATTATTCTCGCTAACGCACCTTGCTTCTCTGTCTCTGAAACAATTCCCTTCTCCACAAAGAAGTCAAGATTCGAATGGACGGCCTTCATTCCTCTTTCCCGCGTCTCCGCCTTTCTTGAATAGCCTTTCACATCGTAGCCCTTCACCGCAAAGAGGGTGGTCCAGGCAGATCCGATGACACCCGTTCCAATAACTGCGATTTTCCGTATCTCATTCATTGGTTGCATCCTCCCCTTTTGAATCAATCCGGCAGATCATCATCCTGCGGGAGATGACTCCGCGTGCATCTCGCTATGGCGACACAAAACCCTTCACCATGGCATCACATCTACAACGTTACACATACCTTCGTGAGACGGTTGTCATGATTGTGTCTACAATCAAAATTCCCATGGCCACATGAGTGAAATCAGGCCGCGACTCCGTAGAAACCAGCCTCAGACGCCTCTTTATTGCTCTCGGTAGCGGTCGCGCCGTGCTTTCCGTGCAGACTCATGGCGTCATACGCAGGATAACACATGGGATCTCCCCATAACTCATCGTTATGCATGGTTTCTTCTACAGGTCTGTTTTTTTGAGTAGTGTTTTTCATGACTCATTCTCCTTTCCACCTTGGTAGTTTCCTTCTTCTGCATGCATACCTTAGGGCAAGGAGACAAGATTGGCAATCGGGGAATGTCTGATTATTATGTAAGACAATGAATAATACGTAGCGGGAGAAATATACGCCGGGCCGTAAGACAAAAACCTACGTGTGCATCGGTGTCTGTCCTACCCGATAAGATTGTTATTTACTACATACAGAGTAATCTCAGCATTGTTTTTCATTTTCATTTTTTCAAGGATATGAGACCGGTACGTGCTTATTGTTTTGACGCTGAGAACAAGCTCCTCGGCGATCTCCGTAACCGTTTTGCCTGAACCCAGCATCAGCATTACTTCATACTCTCGATCAGTAAGCAGATCATGAGGAGGTACTGAAGGATCTTTATCGAGATAGTACGTGAGCTTTTCAGCAAGGGATTCGGTCACATATCTGCCTCCATTCACAATCTTGGTGATTGCGGAAATCAGTTCATTCGCGGCGCTGGCCTTCGATAGATACCCTGATGCCCCCGCTCGAAACGCCCTTACCGCATACTGCTCTTCCGGATAAATGCTGAGAATCAAAACCGGAAGCCTTGGATAACCACTCTTCAATTCTTTCAATACTTCCAGCCCGTTTCTACCGGGCATCGATATGTCGAGCAATAACAGGTCGTATTCATTTTTTGCCACCAGACTCAGGACTTCCTGCCCATTGCCGGCTTCGCCCGCCACAGTCATGGTGTCTGTTTCTGAAATAATCTGTTTCAGACCTTCACGAACGATCGGATGATCATCGGCGATCAGTATGTTGATTTTTTTCATCTCCGGTCTCCGCTTTTCTGAAACGGGATATCAACCTTTACAGTGGTGCCGCGTCCGGGGTGTCCTGATATTGACACGGTTCCGCCACAGTAATAGACACGCTCGCGCATTCCTATCAAGCCGAATGAGTTGATTTTATGGCGATCTTCCGGGCTTATCCCCTTTCCATTGTCATTGACAACCAGCACAACGGCTCCCTCTGTTTTCTTCAAATAAACGTCCACTTCTGTCGCTTCCGAATGTCTCAGTATATTTGTAAGAGTTTCCTGAAAAATACGAAAGAGCGTCGTGGAGAGGTCAGAACTGACAGAAATTTCTTCCGGTTCGATCGACAGTCTGCATTGTATTCCCGATCGGGTCTGAAACTCCTCTGCTTGCCACCGTATGGCGGCGGCCAGTCCAAGGTGATCAAGCATTTCCGGCCTGAGATCCATGCAGATGCGCTTGAGCGCATTCATAGTCATATCAACAAGTTTAATTGATGATTCCGCCCGTTTGACAAGGTCGATCTGATCCGGTGGAACTTTCCTTCCAAGCATCACAAGGTCCATATTCAACGCCGTGAGCAATTGTCCCAGTTCATCATGAAGTTCTCTTGCAATGCGAGCGCTCTCTTTTTCACGGAGTGACTGCAGGTGTACGGAGAGATCTCGAAGTTGCTGCCGGGAATGTTTCAGTTCCTCTCTGGCCTTTTCCTGTTCAGTCACATCTTCATAGGTAATGACAATCTGTTTATCCTCGAGACTGTCACCTATCCTGGATGCATTCACCCTGCATTCTATATCGGTACCGTTTTTTCT
>CAZAST010000241.1:0-3629 GCA_964487805.1 uncultured Syntrophaceae bacterium | reverse complement strand
CCGTCTCCTGGGAACGCTGAAGTCACATAGCGTCAATTGCCGGGTGCTCGATGCAAATCTCGAAGGCCTGCTGCATCTTCTCGATCATCCCGGCGAACCGAAAGACACATGGTCGAAACGGGCTGTTCGGAACCGGGCATCCAATCTGTCGGCACTCCGGGGCATAAACCTCTATCAGGGGAAAGACCGCTACAGCCGGTCCGTGAGAGAGATCAACCGTGTCCTGGCAGAGGCAGGGCGCCCCCGGGGTGTGCGGATCGGGCTCGGGAACTACGAGGATCCTTCCCACTCTCCCCTCCGCAGTGCCGATCTTATCGAAGCGGCTGAACAGCCGGAGAAAAATCCCTTCTATCCTTATTTCATGGAGCGGCTGACAGCCCTTTTCGAGGACGGGGAACCCTCCCTTGTGGGAATCTCCCTCAACTATCTGAGCCAAGCCCTACCGGCCTTCTCCCTGATCGGCCTGGCGCGGAAACTCTGCCCGAAGGCGCGATATGTTCTGGGAGGAGGGCTCGTGACATCGTGGCTCAGCAACCCCGAATGGGCGAATCCCTTCGACGGTCTCGTGGATGACATGATCGCGGGTCCCGGAGAGGACCCCCTTCTTGCGATGGCGGGCATGACCCCTCCGGGCAGCCATGCCGCTCCGGATTACACCCCCTTTCGTACTCTTCCCTACCTGTCGCCGGGCCTTGTCCTCCCCTACAGCACATCGAACGGCTGCTGGTGGGGACGATGCACTTTCTGCCCGGAGAAGGCTGAGGGGAACGCGTACTCGGCTCTCCCGGCACAAATGATCCTCTCGGAAATAGATCGTCTCGCCGTGAGCGAAAGTCCTGCCCTTATCCACTTTCTCGACAACGCCATGAGTCCGGCCCTCCTCGCGGCGCTAGCGGATCATCCCCCCGGCATCCCCTGGTACGGATTCGCCCGGATTACCCGCCACCTTACCGATCCCTCCTTCTGCAGGGAGTTGAAGCGCGCGGGGTGCATCATGCTGAAGATCGGTCTGGAATCGGGGGACCAGGGGGTTCTGGACTCCCTCGACAAAGGAATCGATGTGGGTGAGGCGTCTTCGGCCCTGAAGACTTTGAAAGAAGCCGGCATCGGCACCTATGTCTATCTTCTCTTCGGAACACCCGCGGAAACGGAGCGGCAGGCGACAAGGACCCTTGAGTATGTCATACAAAACCATGAGTACATAGACTATATGAACATCGCCCTCTTCAACATGCCCGCCTACGGCCCGGACGCGGCGGGGCTGGACACACAAGAGTTCTACCACGGCGATCTCACGCTCTACCGGCAGTTTCGCCATCCCGACGGATGGGACCGAGGACGGGTCAGGCGGTTTCTGGATGGCGAGTTCAGAAAGAATCCCGCGGTCCGGGAGATCATCCTCAGAGATCCCCCCGTCTTCACCTCGAATCATGCCCCCTTCTTCCTGATGGCCGACAGGGGGAAAACAGGTGTGGAGCGAAAATCATGGTAACCGTTCACTGGACCGGGGCCGCCGGGCTTGAAATCATCGAAGGAGAGAGGATCGTTCTGATAGACCCCTACCATTCGAGACCGGGAAAATTCGCATGCATCTTTGGCCGCCCTGAACCTCGGATGGAATCGATAGACCGATATCTGGCGAAACTCCCGGGCACGGTGGAGGCGATCCTGGCGGGGCACACCCATATAGATCACGTCATGGATATCCCCTTTCTGGAACGGCGTCTCGGGTGCCGGGTAATCGGGAGCTGCAGCCTTGAGACACTGATGGCCCTCTACGGCAGGCCGGGGGTCGTCACCGTATGCGCAGGAGGCGAACGGATCGAACTCTCCGGCGACGCGGCGGTGACCATGATCCGATCGCGACATGTTCCGCTCTTTTTCGGAAAGGTCCCCTGCCCGGGGGAAATCAGTCCGGCATGTCATGTCCCCATGCGGGCATCCGATTACCGGGTCGGGGAGGTTTTCATCCAGAAGCTGGAGATGGGGAGCGTTACCATTATGCACGCGGGGAGCGCCAACTACATCGAATCGGAGATCGAGGGGCACCACTGTGACATCCTCTTCATGGCCGTACCGGGATGGGGGAAGAATCCGGGATACTGCGCCCGTCTCCCGCGGATCGTGCGGCCCCGGGTAATCGTCCCCTTTCACTACGACGATTTCTCCGCCCCCCTGCGGGAGGACGGCAGGGTACGCCTCATCCCCTTTCAGGACATGAATGGATTTATTGAAACCATCTCCAGGGAAAATCCCGGATGCGAGATACGGGCAATCCGTCCTTTCGAGGCGATGTCCTTTTGACATTCAGCGCCCGCCGGGATATACGGAGATACTGGAAGAGTTGCTCCACGAGGGAAACAGCATGCAGAGATTCCTCATCATCGCCGGTCTTATACTGATCGTGGGAGGCATCCTCTGGCCCTGGCTGGGGAGCCTTCCCCTGGGGCGCCTCCCCGGCGATATTACGATTAGCAGACCGAACCTGAAAGTCTATTTCCCGATCACGACTATGATCGTGATCAGCGGCATCATTTCGCTGATCCTGTGGCTCTTCCGGAAATAACGCCCGGCGCGAGGCATCTTTTTCTTGACATTCCGTTCCATGAATGTCACGAGATATGAGGCAGATAGAAAGCAAGTACCTAACAAGCATAGGGAGAGACAGCATGAAGATAGCAATTATGGGAATCGGAGGCGTGGGAGGCTATTACGGAGGTCTGCTGGCGCGGCGGTATGGGGGGGATACCGACGTTGAGATCGTCTTCATAGCGAGGGGAGATCATCTGAAAGCGATACAGGCTCACGGCCTGCGCGTGGAGAGCGCCGCTCAGGGGAATTTCACGGCCCGGCCTGCTCTGGCGACGGATGATCCGTCCAAGAGCGGCCCCTTCGATGTGGTCCTCATGTGCGTCAAAGGATACAGCCTCACGGAGAGCGCGAAGCTCCTCATCCCCGCCATCGGGGAGCAAACTATCGTCATCTCCCTCCTGAACGGGGTGGATAACGTTGAAAAGCTCACGTCCGTCCTCCCCAAGGGAAAAATCTGGAACGGGTGCGTCTATATATCCTCTCTGCTGACCGGCCCGGGGAGCATCCGGCAGGTGGGCGGTTCGTGCAAGATGTTCTTCGGGGTGGAAGGGAAAAAGGATCCCGACGGAAAGCGGGTTGAGGACCTCTTCCGCAAGGCGGAGATAGACGCCGAATATCGGAGCGATATCAAAAATATCGCATGGGAAAAATACCTTTTCGTCTCCACCGTGGGGAATGCGACGACCTTCCGTAACAGGTCCTTCGGCGCAATACTTGAGGACAGCGAGGGAAAGGAACTGATGGGAACGCTCATCGATGAACTCATGGCTCTCGCCCACGCGGACGGGGTCGAATTTTCCTCCGGAATCAAAGAGGAAACCATCGAAAAGGTCCGCGGGTTCCCTTATGAGACCAAGACCTCCTACCAGAGAGACTTCGAACAGGGGAATCGAACGGAGATCGAAACCTTTGCCGGATTCATCGTGAACAAGGCCGTGAAACTGAAAATACCCGTTCCCGCCCATGAGAAAGTGTATGGAGCGCTCAGGAACCGCGAGGGGGAAAAGAGCGGGTAGCACCAATCGTTCAGGAACAGA
>CAZAST010000240.1:0-3640 GCA_964487805.1 uncultured Syntrophaceae bacterium | reverse complement strand
AAACTTCTAACAACTCCTTTCAGCGGATTTTTGGCTGCGCCAAAAACCGCTGAAGTCGAATGTTATAGGATGAAAACATGAAAAATATAAAGACTCTTTTTGCGATAATTATCGCCGCAGTATTCTTTCTCTTTATCGGCTTTACCGCCTTTCGCGGTATTGTAATGTTCGCCATCAAATCCGGTTACATTACTTGTGATGGTAAGTTTACGAAAAAATGGGGTCTGCTATTTCATAATAACTTTTCTAACTTAAGCAGATTGAATATAAATAAGCTTTCAAATGACCATAGAATCATTCTTCCAAAAAATGTGCGTCTTATGAAAATTGTTGAAATCGGTAATTCTTTGCACCTTATCCTGCTATTGGAAGAAATGCAAACCAGGTTAAATTTGTTTATAATTCCTGAGAATCAAGAAGTCTATCCTATAAAAGAATTGGTTACGGAAGCCGGGGATGTCCAGCCTGAAAGCATAGATTACTTTGAGCCCATCATAATAACCGTTCAAAACAAAACAACACAGCTGACATCCTTAAAAGTTACATCCACCTTGTTCGGCATGCAAATTTCTTTTAATTCGTTAATTGGAAGTTACGAAGGATACGACACTAAATATCAGTTTATGGCAACTGCAGGTCCGGGAGCACAAGAACCTTCCGCCAAGCATGTTGAGTTTTTTATGAATGAATTCTTAAAACAAAATACCAATTAAATCTATAACGACGCACTCCAGCGGATTTTGCCCCGCGCTTCGCGCAGGCCAAAACCGCTGAGTTTAGGCGTTATTGGCGACACGAGGTCGCCTTTCTGAATGTCCGGGGCTTCGGTTTTACGGAGTGATCGGACTCGGCGTTCTGCCGCCGCAGCTCTACAAAGACAGATGTGTCGCCGCGCTGTGGCGATGGTCTGGAGCTCTTTGGACAACGTACCGAGGGCAAGTCGCAACCTTGCCGGGGATGTAAGCCGCAAGGCATAACATCCCACCTGAGAGCCTCAACTCGGGTAAGGGCCAGAGCGGGGTACCATGGCTAAGATAACTGAACACCAACAAGCGCCGTAATAAATGACAGGCTAAAGAGGCTGATAAGCCTGGACCAAAAGGTAAGCGCTCAGGATATGACGCTCTAACATCGTCATACGCAGATGTCGCAGCGCCGGCGTACATGGTGAGCCTGCAAGTACTCGTTATGTCAGAGAGGCGGAACGTGGAAACCTCAAATTCCGGCCTTCAATGGGAACGAGGTGTTCCTTGAAACAGGCAGGTCAACCGTAAGGCAGACCAAGGGAGTGTGAGGGAATGATGCCGGGAGAAGCCAATGCCGCCTTGTAATGAAGCGGATACGGGTTACTTGCCCGAACCGGAAACGGTGCCCATGCCCGGCAGGTGTCGGATGGTGAGATAATCTGAGGAATCTTTTAACAAAGCGCGGAATCGCAAATGACGAATGTTTCCAAACATATCGGTGCAACCGCGGGCCATGCTTGTCGGTGGAATACCACTGACTGGCATAAAGTCAACCGCATGGTGAAAAGACTTCAGATGCGTATCGCCAAGGCGGTTCGCGAAGGAAAGTGGCACAAGGTAAAAGCGCTGCAATGGCTGCTGACCCGCTCTTTTTTCGCGCGGTTACTGGCAGTGAAAAGAGTAACATCCAACAACGGAGCCAAAACACCCGGTATAGACAAAATCACATGGCGCACGCAGACTCAGAAACTCAACGGGGCTCTGTCTCTCAGACGCAACGGCTATAAGGCACAACCTTTAAAGAGAAAAGACATCCCCAAGGCCAACGGCAAAACGAGACCATTGGGCATACCCACCATACGCGACCGAGCCATGCAGGCACTTTACCTGCTGGCACTGGAACCGATCGCCGAAACAACTGCTGACCCCAATTCCTACGGCTTCCGTCCGTACCGGTCATGCCGTGACGCAATCGGCCAGTGTTTCTGTGCTCTAAGTCAGAAGCATTCTGCCCGCTGGATACTTGATGCCGACATACAGGCCTGTTTCGACTGGATAGACCACGACTGGCTACTTAAGAATATCCCGTTGGACAAGTACATGCTCCGGCAATGGCTTACCTGCGGCGTTGTCAAAGAACGCAAACTATTTGCGACCAACAAGGGTACACCGCAGGGCGGAATTATCTCGCCCACTCTGGCCAACATGACGCTCGACGGACTTGAGAAGCGCATTAAGGAAATGACACCCGCCCGGTCGAAAGTAAACGTCATCCGTTATGCGGACGACTTTATTGTTACCGCGGCCAGCCGGGAACTGATCGAAGACACGATCATCCCGGTTATTGAGAACTTTTTGAATCCGCGCGGGCTCAGACTCTCGCCGGAGAAAACGCGAATAACCCGCATTGAATCGGGAGTAGACTTCCTCGGCCAGAACCTGCGCAAATACGACAACAAGCTTATCATAAAACCAGCACGCAGGAATGTGAAGACGTTTCTTGAGAAATCCAGAAGAATACTGAATCTGCACAACGGAAACAGCGCCGGAGCGCTGATAAAAGCCCTCAATCCCCGCGTCCGGGGATGGGCCAATTATCACCGCTGTATACCGGCGTCAAAGACGTTTGCCTACGTTGAGACCGTACTGTACCATTCACTGTGGCGATGGCTGAGAAGGCAACACGGGGGGAAATCAAGACGATGGATTGCGCAACGGTACTGGAACCAGAATAGTACCCGCAGACGCCCATGGATATTCACGGCAAAAGACGCAACAGCTGGCGGCAAAAGTGCACAAATCTGTCTGATACGACCCCGTGACATCAAACTCATGCGGTACATCAAGGTAAAGGGAATCGCAAATCCTTACGACCCGATGTACTGGAACTATTTTCTAATGAGGACAAAAAGCCAAAACGGTCGTATAATAGATAATCGAACTGCTGGACTCAAAGGTTGAGTCTTACACGATGCTTGAGCCGTGTGCCGGGAAACTCGCTCGCACGGTTCTGAGGGGGCCCCGGGGAGGAAACTCCCCCGGTCTACCCGGAGTGAAAAAATAAAAGGAATAAAATGAATTTTAAAATCAAAAATATTCTCGCAAGAGAAGGGTTAATATTCCTTTTTTTGTTTTTACTTGGTTCAACTGTTTTTCTATTGGTATCATAGAAAACCAACAACCCATACTTTTCATCTTTTACTACATGGTGGCTAAGCATTGTTTTTAACTTTTTTATTTTTCCATTTTTTGTTATCTCCATGTTGATAAAATTTATTAGTTGGTCTATCAAAACTTTAAAAACAGTTGAAAGAACATAACAAATATGTTATATTTTGTTTAGGTAATTTTATGCACAAATGGATAATTGAATATTTTAACGATAAAATTGAAAAATTAATATTGGGTTTGCCTTATGGCTTATTGGCTAGATATTTACACTTAACAGACTTAATAGAAGATTTTGGTCCAAATCTTGGAATGCCACATACGAAACCATTAGGAGATAAATTATTTGAATTACGCATTAAAAGTAAAGAAGGTATTGCCCGTGTTTTCTATTGTACAAAATTAGGTAAAAGGATTGTTGTTTTACATTCTTTTGTTAAGAAAACACAAAAAATTCCAGAAAAAGAATTAAAAATAGCACGTAAACGCTTAAGGGAGGTGCTTGA
>CAZAST010000239.1:0-3699 GCA_964487805.1 uncultured Syntrophaceae bacterium | reverse complement strand
TGTTGTTACCAATCTTGAATACAACCCCCTGGTTATTGACGAGCAAAAGGCCATTGACGAAGCATTAAAAAACAGGCTTGAAATCAAAGAAACCGAAATGGATATTAACCTCCAGCAGATTGAGGTGGACAGGGCAAAGCGCGAACGTGAGTTCAAGGGTTATATTTCAGCCTATTATGATGTTACCGGAATCAGTACATTGGGATCGGGCACAACCGGTGAACTGGCCCAGTCTTCTTTTGAGGATGTCAGCAACCGCCCGCCAAACCGTGGTGTTGCCCTTACGCTCACTTATCCGATATACGATTGGGGACGTGGAGCTTCAAAGGTTAAGGAAGCAAGATTGCGCCTTCAATCAAAAGAATTATTCAAGGAGGACCAGGAAATAACCATCCGCCGTGAAGTAAGAGAAATAATCCGGTCGGTGATTGAATCATCCGGTCAGCTCGATATACACCGTCAGAATCTTAACCTGGCCCGGCAAAGCTTCCATATCAGCCAGATGCGGTTTGAAAATGGTGATATTTCCAACCAGGAGCTCACCATGGAACAGGAAAGACTGGCAACCATTCAGCTTGAATACCTGGATGCCTTCATAAACTATCAACTGGCAGTAAACGATTTAAAACGAAAGACGATGTGGGATTTTGAGAATAATAAGAGCTATGTAGTGACAGCGGACGAGTGACAAGAGACGAGTGAAGAGATAAAAAAAATGAGGTAATTTGAAAATTTGATAATTTGAAAATGGAACAGCCCTTAACACCTTAACACCTTAACACTTGAAACTTTGAAACACTGAATACTGATTACCAACGAACATAACCATGAAAAGAAACTTTACACTTTTAATCACACTGTTAACAATCTTCGTCACTGCGTACACTCAGGAAGATCAGGCCGGAATAGCGCTTGATTTGAAAAAAGCACGTGCTGCTTACGAAATTGCACTACAGAAGTATGAAAATGATAAGGAATTGTATGAACAAAAGGCCATTTCACTCTCAGAATTCAACAGTTCCAAAAACGAGTTTCTTTCCAAAGAAGTGGATTATCAGAAACTGATTTTGCGGCTGATATCGCAACAGTCCTATATTATTGTGGAAAAAGCAGTCAAATATCAAAATGCAAAAGGAGAAAAGCGTGTAAGACTTACGCTGCGCAGTTCTACTGAAGGCAATCAGGATTATTTACAGCAGTTTGAACAGCATTTTGATGTTTTCACCCCAGAAATGCGCACATCCAAGGTTTATAATATATTCGTTTCCATTAATAATATTACTGATAATACCATTATCGGATCACCCTATGAGATCAGGATTCCATATATTGATAACGGTTCTACCGCCATTGCAGATTTTAACCTGTTGCGTGATGCAGAGAGCGTGCAGGTGGTATTGAACTACAATGGTAAAAAGGATACCAAAAATATTTACCTGGAAAAGGATGCTTCAGCTAATATGGTGGCCATAAACTCATCACAATTTGCACAGGAAACCGATTTAGGCTCATCAGCTTCCTACGATTTGAACCTTGAGCGCTTCTCTTCTTCCGATGATGTATACCGCTTTCTGGTAGTTAACCTTCCGCGGCAGGTGTCCTATGATCTGATAGATGCCGGCAACAACGCACGTTTATCACAACTCCAGTTTAACCAAGGTGTCAATCTTCGCAAGCTAACACTTAAAGCTTATCTGCCCGACCGTGAAGACGATCAGATAAAGATTGATCAACCCATTGACTTCTATGTTATTGTTCTTACCAATGCTGAATATAACAAAATCGCCGATCCCGCTAGGTTAACCCTTCAGGAAGCTGAAAAGATACAGGCCGGTAAGATGAAACTTGAACTTATCCCCAAGGGGGTTGGTCGTATTGTGGTGAGAGCTCCCTCGTTGTACCATGAAATAAAAACAGGAGACAGCCTGCGCATGAAAATAACGGTATTGAATGATGGGACCAGGGTGCTTGATAATATCAAAATTACTACCGAAAATCCGTTGAACTGGAAAACATTTGTTGTTCCTGATATAATCGCCACACTGGCCCCGGGTAAAGAACAGGAAGTTCTGATCAGCATACTCCCCCCCGATGATGTGAATGTCGGCGCCCAGGAAGTTAAGATTAAAACCCAGGCAACTGCCAATAACCGAACAGTGGAGACGGAGGATAAAACAGTGCGCATACAGGTGGAAGCGCGTACTCCAATTTTCGGCACCATTCTGCTGATCCTTTTACTGATTGGTGTGCTGGTGGGAATAGTGGTGTTTGGGATAAGAATGAGTAAGAGATAAGGAGAATAAATAAAGAATTACAAAAGAATCAAAGAGTATACATTAATAACCTGGAAAAAAGCTTGAATGAAGCGATGTCCCCCGCTGGCGGGGGCTGGGGGTGGACAGTTAAGATTGATTATTAAAGGTGACGGGTACTTTCATTTTATGAATGAAGTAATATTAAAAGACAAAATTAAGGAAAAAGCAGTAAAAGAAGCCGGTTATGAAGTTATGCGATTTACAGATAAGCCAATCCACCCCCAGCCCCCGCCAGCGGGGGACATCGCTATTGCCAAAGTATCTGCAAAAAAAGATATTCTTTCTTCTGAAGAATAAAATAATTAATGATCATATAAACTTTATTAATCAACCGATACACATAAAATGAAAAATGAAGTCCAGCACCATTAAATAAAAAAACATGCTTAAAACCCTAATAACCAAAGAAATTCAGGAATCCATTCTCAACTTACGATTTTACTTTATTTTCATTATCTGCCTGACGCTGATTCCTCTTAGCTTTTATTTAGGCGCAGATGAATATGTTAATCGCAAAGCTCATATCGATAATTTGGAAAGGCTGTATTTACAGCAGCACGAGGGGAATGTAAGGTATGACATCCGCGCCGAAGGGTACCGCAGACCGTCACCTTTCAGCATTTTCAGCTTTGGTCTTGAGAATTTCCTTCCCGATAAAGTAGTAACCGACAGGGATAAGAACATACAATTCGAACGGCAATGGGGTCTCAATAATCCTTTATCGCTGTTAACCGGTAAATTGGACTTCCTTTATGTGACCGGATTTATCATGTCGCTTTTGGTGCTTACCCTGACTTTTAATTCGGTTTCGGGTGAAAAGGAAAATGGTACCCTGCGATTGGTATTATCAAACCAAGTTCCCAAATGGAAAATTATTGTGGCCAAAATTGTTGGCCCTTATTCCTTGTTTGCGATTTGTTTTTTGTCAGGCATATTGCTGGGTGTAATCCTACTTCAGCTTACAAAAAGCGGAATTGAAATGAATGCTGATTTTTACAAGGTGTTGTCTCTGGTTTCATTGTTTTCGTTGCTGTTTTTATTTGCCTTGTTTAACCTGGGTACTTTTCTCTCCATAATTTCAAAAAACACTTATATATCAATGGTCGTAGGTCTGCTGGTATATGTGTTCCTGGCATTGCTTGTTCCAAAGCTAAGCCCCATGCTGGCCCAGGTGATTTATCCCATTAAAAGCATACAGGTCCATAATGCAGAAAAAAGTATTGTGGTGGAACAAAAGAATAAAGAAAGGGAAGATAAGAAAAAGGAGCTGATGAATAATCTTAAAAACAACTATGGTCTTCCTTTGTCGCTTGGCGAACTGGATAAAACTCCTGAAAAGAGGGCGTTTTATGATGAAAAGATAGAGCCCATGTATGATGAACAG
>CAZAST010000238.1:0-3711 GCA_964487805.1 uncultured Syntrophaceae bacterium | reverse complement strand
CTTTGAAGGTGATGGTTGAAAAGACTTCCGTTCTGACCATGACGGAAAAGGCAAATGTCACGACGATCATGAGCATCATGATCCACAAGACGATAATCAGTGCTATGCCTTTTTCATTTAATTGAAGCAATGCCGTCTCCTTACCGGGTTATGACGGGACTTGGGCGACTGGCAACCGGCGCTGAGGAAAGCGCGGTAAATACCGCCGCCGTGAGGGTTCTGGTTTTGTCGCCTGTTGTAAAATGAATGCGGATTTTTTGCGGCATGGTCTGTTCTTCGGCCGGCCATTCATCAACCCAACTGCCTTCTTCGAGGACGTTTTGAAGATAATACGAAAAAGATATGGAATCATAATTCGTGCGCACGGTCGTCTGCTTTGTGACATCCATCCCTAACACCTGCTCTTCAAGCGTCACTCGCGCCTTTTGCCGCCCGTCGGTTTCGACCCGGTAGGTAACCAGGCAGTTGCCGCTTGTCCCGCGCCAGGCCGAATAATGACTGGCAAAGGTCAGCGCATCTTTTTTTCCGGCAAAACGGTTTTTCTTTTCTCCCTCGTCCATGACGTAACTGACAAACGCAGACTGAATCTGCGATTCGAAAAGTGAATCGATAATTCTTCTTCGCTCCAGATCCCCGATTTTCTTTTCACCTTTTTCGGCTGTCGAATAGGCCATCGACAAAGCGCCGCCCAGAATGCCGACAATGACGGCCAGCATCGTGATGGCAATCATCAGTTCAATCAGCGTAAAACCGGCCTCGCCTGCCCTGCCCCGCCTGCCGGTGGCGGCTGAGCTGGGCATCCGAACATTGCCCCCATCCGGGTTGTGTGCGCATCGCTGTGTCACTGGGATGTTCTTCTGTGCCTTCTTCATGGCGAAAAACTCTCCCTTGTTTTATCCGCACCCGACAAGGCATCGGCTTTCGGGGCCAGTCGGGCCGTTTTCAGTGTTACTTTTTTTCCATTTTTTTCATCGCCTTTGCCGGTGGTTAAGGTAATTTGCAAAAGTCGCACCGTCAGTGCCTCGGAGCGTTCCTTTTCGATTTCTTCAATGGCAATATCATGAACATACCCCTCATCATCCCTGTCCGTCCAGGACTTCTCCTCAAAGCTTTCCATATCCAGCACGTCGCGCAGTTTTTCATTGGCGCGCGCCAGCATCTCAACCTGGGTGTCGGATACGGCGAGATTGCGCAAGTTGGCCGATGACAACTCAATGAGAGAAACCACCGCCAGACTGATCAGCACCAGGGAAATCATGATTTCCAGAAGCGTAAAACCGCGTTCATAGGCAGCCCATCGTATGTTATTTTGCATGGCGGGGCTCCTCTTCATCCTCATCAACGATGAGCGCCGTTAAAATGGGATCGGCTTTAATGCGGATAATCCTATCGCCCCGGATCAGGTGCATTTTTTCCCAGCCGCCTGTGCCGGTGGCTTCAAAATAGATTTGGTATTGCCCCAGTTTGACCGGATCGACATTCATATCCTGATCAAAAATAACAAGTTTTGTCTCTTGCGGAAGTGTTTTACCCGCGCGCCCGCGAATGCCGTATGCTCCGGCATCGAGATCAAAGGTGATGACCTGCCTTTCATTTTTCGCGGCGGCCAGATTGCGGGCGTATTTGAGAGTGGCGACAAGGTCTCGCGCGGCGGCCCGATGCGCGGCTTTGGGCAGCGCGCCCGCCAGAAACACCGAGCTGATTCCCAAAAACAGCGACATCAGCATGAGCACCACCAGGATTTCAATCAGGGTGAATCCACGGCTTTGAGCGTGCTGAGATGTTTTTGTTTGATCCATCGTCTGATCTTCGCTTCTTTAAAAAGGAATATCCGTGATGGTGAAAATGGCCATCAAGAGGGAGATGACGATAAACCCCACGATCAATCCCATCGCCATGATCAACGCGGGTTCCAGAATGCTGATAAATCGCTTGATGGAATTTTTCAGGCTTTTCTCATAGGTGTTGGCGATTTTGATGAGCATGTCATCGAGCTGACCGGTTTCCTCGCCGACCTGAATCATGGACATGGCCAGTTCCGGAAAGATATTGGCGTCGGACAGAGGCTTGGCGATGCCTTTGCCTTCTTTGATCTCACGGCTGACGCGCTCCAGCGACGAAGAGACGACAAAATTTCCGATAATGTCGCGCGAATTTTTAACCGCCTGCAAAAGCGGCACGCCACTTTTAAGAAGAGCGCCCAGCGTCCGGCAAAACCTTGCCGTTTCGAGCTTCAGGATGACGTCGCCCAGCACCTTGAGCTTGAGACGATCCCAGTTGTAGCGACCCGCATCGGTTTTCAGATAATTGCGCAGCACAAACCATCCGATAACAAGGACCAGCAGAATGATCCACCACGACGCCACCAGAAAATTGCTGATGGCAATGAGCACCTGCGTGGAAAAGGGCAGCGTTGTTCCCATATCGGCAAAAATATGCGTGAATTTGGGCAGAACAAATGTCACCAGCACCACGATGGACAAAATGCCGGTGATCACGAGAATCACAGGATAGATCATCGCGGAAAAAACATGATTCTTCAGTTCCTCCGACGATTCCAGAAAATCGATCAGTTGCGCCAGCACGGTCTCCATCGCGCCGGAAACCTCTCCGGCCCGGATCATGTTGACGTAGAGCGGCGAAAACACTTTGGGGTGCCTCTGCACCGCGTCAGAAAACGAGCCGCCTTCGCGGATGAATTTGAGGATATTAAAAATAACTTCCTTCATTTTTTTATTCTGAGTGATGCCGTGGAGGATATTCAAACTGCGATCCAGCGGCAGACCGGCATTGAGCAGCGTATAAAGCTCGGTTGTAAAAACCTGCAAATCGCTTTTGGCCGTTTTGAACGAAAAGGCCTCCTTGCCGAATCCGGATTTTACTTCTTCGATACTGAGCGCGATGACATTGGCATTTTTCAGGATCAATTCGGCGTCGCGCTCATTGCGGGCTTCAATCACACCCTGGGACACGCTGCCGTCGGGATTGATGGACCGATGAGAATAGCTGGGCATCAGAGCTCCTGCGTGGCGCGGAAGATTTCATTGATGGTGGTGACGCCTGCTCTGGCCTTTAAAAGCCCGTCCTCCAGCAACGTGCGCATGCCGTTTTTGCGGGCCGCTTCGCGAATCTGCAGGGCATCAGCGTTGCGGATAATCAACTGATGAATGGCGCTGTCACTGGTGAAGAGCTCGAAAATGCCGGAACGGCCGAAAAAACCCGTCTGCGCGCATTTTTCGCAACCGACGCCTTTGTAAAGTTGAAACTCCCCGGCGCCAAACGTGTTTCTGGCCTTCTCATCTAAAATGGCCGCTTCATCCACTTGCCGGCAGTTTGGACAGATCACGCGGACCAGGCGTTGCGCCAGCACACCGCGAATGGTCGCCGCGAGCAGAAAATTCGGAACGCCGATATCCAGCAGGCGCGTGATGGCCGTCGGCGCGTCGTTGGTGTGCAGCGTGGAAAACACCAGATGCCCCGTGAGAGCCGACTGGATAGCGATTTCCGCCGTCTCCAGATCGCGGATTTCGCCGATCATGATGATGTCCGGGTCCTGCCGGACAATGTGGCGCAGAATATTGGGAAAATCCAGATTGATCTGCGGCATGACCTGAATTTGATTGATGCCCTTGAGATGATACTCAATCGGGTCTTCCACGGTGATGATCTTCTTGTCGGGTGAATTGATTTTGTCGAGCGCGCCGTAGAGCG
>CAZAST010000237.1:0-3718 GCA_964487805.1 uncultured Syntrophaceae bacterium | reverse complement strand
ATCGCCCACCTGCGAAATCCAGTTCAACGACGCTCCGGCGGAACTGTGCGGAAAGCGCCGCATGGGTCTTTTCAAATATGTCATGTCCCTCATGAACGGCGCACGCCTCGGTATCGCTGCCCAGGCACTCGGCATCGCCGAAGCCGCCTATGCCGAAGCAGACAAATACGCGAAAGAACGCGTCCAGTTCCGCAAGGCAATCCGCGAGTTTATCCCGGTTTCAGAGCTTCTCACCGATATGCGGATCAAGATCGAAGCCGGACGCACCCTCATGTACCATACCTGCCGTATCGTTGATATCAAGAATCATCTCGAGAACATCTACGATAACGATGAAGCACGGGCCCGCGAGGTAAAAGACGAGTACAAGAAAACCTCCGGCCTTGCCGCCCTGTTGACCCCCTCCGTAAAGGCATACAATACCGAAATGTGCAACCAGGTTGCCTATGAAGGTATCCAGATTCACGGCGGAACCGGCTATATGCAGGAGTTCAACATTGAACGCCATTACCGCGACGCCCGCATTACCAATATCTATGAAGGTACCACCCAGCTCCAGGTTGTCGCCGCGATCGGTGGCGTTATCAAGGGAACAGCCGTTGAACACATCGACGAAATCCTCGCACAGGCAGACCTCTCTTCCGTGACACATCTTGAAAAAGGCGCACGGGAAATGAAAGACCTTCTTGCCGACGCCGTACGATATGTCCAGGAAAAGGGAGACGCCCAGTATCAGGACTACCATTCGAGGCGACTTGTTGAAATGTCCACAAACGGTATCATCTGCGCGCTCATGGTCAACGACGCCGTTCATTCCGAACGGAAAAAAGACGTGGCCAAATACTTCATTGAAAAAGCGCTTCCCGAATGCCGCATGAAACACGAACTCATTACCAGCGGAAACGCGCTCATGCTCGAAAAGAAGGATCAACTCCTTCAGGGAAAGAACTGAGTGTTCTGTTAGTAACAGAAGGGAGGAGGATTGCTTTGCCATCCTCCTCTTTTTTTTGTCCGCGCTTGACAAAATTTGCGATGTGACTTATTTTTAACTAACTGGTTAATTATAAAGGACGGACCATGACCCGGGAAATGACCGAGAACACAAAACAGCGCATCCTCGAATCCGCTGCCCATGAGTTCGCTTCAAAAGGCTTTGACGGTGCCCGTGTCGACGAAATTGCCCGATCTGCCGGAGTAAACAAGGCCCTCATTTACTACTACTACAAAAATAAGGAAGATCTTTTGACCATACTCTTCCTTGAAGCACGGGATGCCATCGTCGCGCTTATGAAATCCGGCATCATGCAGAACATTGATTACACCAGACCGGAACAGATAAAACGCATGATTACTGCATTTCTTGATGTCCTGGAAGAGCGTCAGGACGTTATCCGGGTCATGATCATGGAAACCGCCAAGCGGGCTCCCATCAACAAACTGGTTTTTGACATTCTGGCGGAAATCATTGCTCTTATGTTCTCAATTGCGGAAGAGCAGCATGTTCAACTCGATCAAAACAAGGGACATGCCATGATAACCGAGTTTTTTACCGGTATCATGCCCATTCTTGACTATGTCGCCTACCACGAGATCTGGATGGAACGGTTCAACGTACCGGAAGAGCTCCTGCGTGATCAATTCATAGATTCATTCATGGCAACACACTTCGCGTTCATGTTTCATAAAAAGGAAGACATGTAAGGAAAAAACCGAGGGCTCCCGGAAAGGTATTTCGGCCCTACATAATTGACTAACCGGATAGTTATACAGCATAGAGATAACTAACCGTTTATATAATCTTTACTGCTAAAAGAGTTTCAACAATTTTGGTAGCAGTACACAAGGAGCACCTATGATGTTAACGCACTTTTTTGAAGAAGCCGGAACATGGGTTGTCAGAAAACGAATACCTGTTCTCGCTGTTACAGCCCTCATCCTTCTCATTTCCACGGCGCTCATCACCCGCCTCGGGGTCGAGACGGACATTGCCGCGCTGCTTCCGGCGCACAACCCGGTCGCGGAGCGCTTTACCCGAATCACGGACGATTTTGAAACAACGTCCGCGCTCATCACGGTTATTGAGGGTCCTGATCGGGAACACCTGGTTACCGCCGCGAAAGCCTGGGAACAAGCCCTCCGTACCGATGAGGAAACCGGACCGCTCGTCAGATCAATTCAATCGGAAACCGATACCGGGTTTCTGGAAACCTGGGGATTGTTACTACAGGATGATACTGATCTGACGGATAACGAGCGGCTGTTTCGTTCCACACGCCTCTTGCCGCTCATCAGAACCACCAATGAACTTCTCGAAGAAAAGCTCGCGGAGGGCATGGATGACGATATAGAAGCGTCGGGAGGAGAACAGGAAACAGTTCATGTCATGACACGTTTTGCCCTGTTCTCGGAGCATCTCGCACAGGCGATCCGGAACAATCCGGAAGATCCGGGTACCGCGCTTGCGGACTCCTGGTGCTTCGGCGAAACCTTCATGGTGGATGCCGAAGAAAGAACCCTCATTCTCATCGTCCGCCCCAACTTCACCCTGGGCGACCGTGAAAAACTCTATGCCCTCTCCGAAGGAGCCCGTCGCATAGCACGGGAAACAACGGCAAATCTGGCAGGTTCGGGGTATTCCGGAATTACCTTCTCATTTACCGGAGACGTAGAAAACGAAGCCGACGAAGAACGGGCAATCAGTTCCGATATCTTCTATCCCTCCATTCTGGCATTTCTCCTCATCGCAGTTCTCTTTCTTGTGTCCATGCGAAGGAAACGATCCATTGTGTTTGCCCTGCTCGCGCTTGCCGCAGGTATTATCGTCGATCTGGCGTTTGCGGCTGTCACCGTACATAAACTCAACATGATAACGAGTTCCTTCGGCGCGCTTCTGGTTGGCCTCGGTATTGATTTCGGTATTCACATTGTTACCCGTTTTGATGAAGAACATAGCGCGGGGAAAACACCGGAAGAGGCAATGCGCTCGGTATTCTCTCATGTCGCGGCGCCCATTATAATCGGCGGACTGACAACCGCCATAGCGTTCTTTTCACTCATCCTTTCAGAAACAAGCGCGTTCCGTCAATTCGGTCTGGTTTCCGGTATGGGTATCCTCACAACACTTTGTGCGTCGTTCCTCCTGCTCCCGGCGCTTCTTGCAGTATTCTCCGGCAAGCGAACAGAGTCACCAAAACTGCCACTATTGTCATACACGGGACTAAACCGTTTTGTCACAAAGACACAGCGCATCCCGGCACTCCCGGTCGGTATTTTGCTCGCAGCCGCGGGATTCGCCGCGTTCTTTGTTTCCAACAATTCCTTTGAGTACGACATGCGGAAGATCGGACCGCAGAATACCGCAGCAAAAAAGGCCGAGGAACTTGTGGGAGATCGTTTCGGTGTGTCCACCTGGCAGCACATGGCCAGTGCGCAGAATATTGAAGAAGTACGAACTCTTGCGGATGAGCTTGCTGAATCTCCCCTGGTAACACGGGTGGAATCGATTGCCGATTATGTACCTTCTCCGGAAGATCAGAAACTTCGCTTTGCGACGATTGAACGAATCCGGCTTCAAGAAGATCGTCAGCAACTCCCGGAGGAGATGTCCGAAGCCGGCAGCGTTTTCTGGAATGAAGAACGCGTTACCGAATTATCGGATGAGTTCCAGCGTCTTGAATGGAACATGATCGAGCTGGGAGATCTGTGCGCCGCCCTGCTC
>CAZAST010000236.1:3423-3729 GCA_964487805.1 uncultured Syntrophaceae bacterium | reverse complement strand
GTGACCGCCTTCAGGTCGATCGGGATGTTTCCAGCGATGAGCAATTTAGCAAGTGCCAGAACCTTTGCAGCCTCTCTGAGCTTGTGAAAGGCGGGCAACACTCCGGCATAGGTATCGTAATGGTCTATGAAATGACCGCACCAGTCCGCGAATCCCTGCTCCAGTTTCTCGTTGGGGGGCGCTTTCCAGTACCTGCTATTGTCCGCGAAGAGATAACGCATATGGGAAGAGGTGAAACGGACGACCCGGTGATCCGGGGAGATCTCCATGCCCACCATCCTGGGCTCAAGCCATTGATGATAATGG
>CAZAST010000236.1:0-3413 GCA_964487805.1 uncultured Syntrophaceae bacterium | reverse complement strand
TCGAAAAACATTCCATGCTTGTTCTGATATTCCATGCGGGAGAGGCTGCCGGGAATGTGTTGAAACAACTCCGGCATCACGCTGAGGCTTTTGAGCGCGTAGTCTGCTTCGTACATGATCCTCGCCAACTGGGAATGACCGTCCAGATCAATAGGTTCTATGTAGACGTAAGGCGTGGGCAGCCCTTCGAGAAACTGGACCGATCGGGGAGACAGGAATATCCTGGTAAAGGCCAGGGTCATGAGGTTTGACCTTATCTTGTCGCCATTTTTAGGGGTATAGGGCATGAGCAGGTTCTGAACGTTTTTGACGATAACTTCCCAGGAGACTTTCTTTTTTACATACCATTCACGGAGGGGTTCCAGTTCCTTGGCTGTGACGATATCGGCGGATTGGGGTATAGCCAGACAGGCCGCCACCATCAGCTCATCGTGCATTCTACCGCTATCGGCCCTGTATTTGTCCAGAACAGCCTGTGCTTCAGTGTCGCGACCCAGTATCTGAAGGGCCTTTGCGGCAGCCTCGGAGGTGTTCTCGGGCAAAAGCTCCAGGGCCTGGGCCACGTCGGGGTACCCCAGGTTGGAAAAAACCCTGCGCTGAATCTCGCGTATGTGTTTGGGAGGGAAAACTTCTTTCTTATTGACCAGCTTGACGTAATTATACCAATCCGCATACTCCTGCGGCGTGAGACCGTAGCCTTTGGCCATCTCCCTGATCAGGATCTGACGTTCCCGTTCAAAGTCCGGATGCCCCCGGACAGCGTCGACCATCCGTGGGAGGTCGCTGGCAACCTTGTTCCTGCTTTCAATCATTGCCTTTTTTGTTTCCGGGGTTTCATGGAGATTGAGAATCGGCGCGGGATTGGCCATGGCCGTTTTCAGCAGATCCAAGTACGGTATATTCCCGGTGTTATAGGCCTGGTCATAATGGCCGATCACGGCAACCCGCCCTGATTGGGGATCCAACACCACCCGGTCAAGCACGTTGATGAAGTCGAGGACTTCGATCGCCGAGACGGCCTTAGGAGTTTCAGGCTGAGGCACCCCGGGTATGGGGAACGTCTGATCCAGGTCGTATATCTTGAGCTTCACGATCCCTTCGGGGAGGATGACCTTTTCCGTTTCAGTCCCTTCACGCCTGACCAGCAGTCTGACCGGGACATAGGGCGGTCGATTCAGGTCCGATCCCCCTTTCAGTGCGGCGCCATCCAGGGCGATGATCTCATCGTCGGCCTTCAGCCCCGCCTTCTCGGCGGGGGACCGGGGTATGATCTGTGTCAGGAGCACGCTGTTATTTTTCGTGTATGTACCTTTGAAACCCCAGATAGTGGAATAGGGGGGGATATTTGAGTCCTGGACACCGTCTAAAGCATCTTTCGGTGGCATCTGTTCCCTCCCCGGGCTTATACTGGCCGCAAGGCCCTTCGGGGGCGCCGGCCGTTGGGCCAAACGGGTGCCGGCTTTGGCCACGGTGAAGGAAAGGAAATCTTTGTGACCCTTTCTCTTGACCACCAGCACCAGGTTGGGTGCGGACTCGCTCAGCCTCCTGGCCACCTCCGCGGTGTTCATATACCCGGCGTTATCCTGGCCTATATAGATAACTTCATCACCAGCCATGATGCCTGCTGCGGAGGCGGGCGACCATTCCGCGACAGAGGTGATGGTATGGCTGGCTGTCAGGCCCTTAAACCTGTAAGCCACTTCGACCCCTACCCATCCTGACGAATAGGCTGCCCCGGGCGGCATCACGTTCACATTTGAATCGGATAGGCCTGTTGCACACCCGCTTATCAAAAGGGCGATACATAGATATATCCTTAGGCTGTTTTTCATATTTCATTACCCCTTGATATGTTAGGGAATATGGACATTTCAAATCATGGCAAAGCGACAATACGTTACTTTCCTCTAGGAAGCCGGATGTCACAGCGACACGACAATCGATTCAACTACCAAGGAATCAGTCTGTTTGAAAGTGTATACCAAATATCGCGATTTCAAGACATTTTATTTTCCACGGGCATACACGAAACTGACGAATGCCGAGTGATTTACCCTTGAGAAACCGTATGCGGGCCATAGGGAAGTGGCTTTCAAAACCCTGTGTTCTTCCAAAATCCTGTTTTACGGGACACGAGTCTTGCCTGAATTCACCGTTGAAAATGGCTGGGCTCTCCTGTATAAGTATTCAGGGAAGATTATCAACTTTTAACGATTGATCAAGGAGGTGAAGAGCCATGAATGTCCTTCGTCAAAAAACCTGGTCACCTTATGTCGCCGGCGCCTTGGCGGGGCTTTTGCTCGTCCTTTCCGTTTTCCTGACGGGGAAATATATGGGCGCGTCTACAACCTTTGTCCGTGCCGCGGGTTTTGTAGAGCAAGCCGTCACCCCGGAAAAAGTCACCGGCATGGAATACTTCGTCAAAACAAAGGTAAAGTTTGACTGGCAGTTCATGTTTGTCATCGGTGTGCTGTTTGGCGCCCTGGCATCCGCCTCGTTCTCGAAGGAAAAGCGTGCCGTGCCGGTAGCTCCCATGTGGTCGCGCCGTTTTGGGCCGTCCCGGGTGAAGCGCTGGATCGCCGGTTTTCTGGGAGGCATAGCCGTCATGTTCGGGGCGCGCCTTGCCGGTGGGTGACCGAGCGGACACGGGCTGAGCGGTCTGGCTCAGATAGCTCTCAGTGGCTACGTTTCACTCATATGTTTTTTCCTGGGTGGTATTATCGTAGCCAGAATTCTCTATGGAGGTAACGGTCATGAATGAACTATTTGCCGGTGCCGTCACGGGAATCCTTTTTGGGTTTATCATGCAGAAGGCGCAGGTCATCCGGTACGACCGGCAACTGGGCGCCTTGCGTCTCCGGGATATGACCATTGTGAAATTCATGTTGTCCACAGTGCTGGTTGCCATGGTGGGCATTTACCTTCTGCTGGACGTGGGGTTGATTAAGCTATCCATAAAATCTCTCACCTTGGGTGGGAACATCTTGGGCGGCCTGATCTTTGGAATCGGTTGGGGTATTGTGGGATACTGTCCCGCGACAGCCATGGGGGCTCTGGGGGAGGGGCGCTACGACAGCGCCTTCGGCCTTCTGGGGATGCTCCTGGGCGCCGCTATCTACGCAGAAATGTATCCTGCCATGAAAGGCACGGTGCTGACGTGGGGAAACTTCGGGAAGATTACCCTGCCGTCGGTCCTGGGGATCAACCACTGGATCGTTATTGTCATCCTGGTTGTGGCCTTTATCGTTCTCTTCCGCTGGTTTGAGAAAAAGGGGCTGTAGCGGACTCGAATGAAATGCTTTACGCTGTTGGAAAGCCCCCATCTTAATACATAAGGTGGGGGCTTTGTGTTGTGTGGGGGGTCTGGTGATGCGGTTACCGGCGCTGTTTTTTCTGCCGTTCCATGGTGAGCT
>CAZAST010000235.1:0-3746 GCA_964487805.1 uncultured Syntrophaceae bacterium | reverse complement strand
AGGTGGCGAGCGTATCCGCGCCGGCAAAGGCCCGGTCGGTAACCAGAATGACTTCATCGGCTCCCCGGAAGAGGGAGTCGCGCAAAAGCTGAGCCGCGTTTGGGGGGCCCATGGTTATAACGGTGATCTTTCCACCGTGTGTTTCCTTGATTTTCAGGGCTTCTTCCAGAGCGTTCAAGTCCTCCGGATTGAAAATGGCCGGGAGTGCCGCTCTGTTGACGGTTCCGTCCTCTTTCATGGCTTGACCTGTAATGTTATGGGTATCGGGAACCTGTTTCGCCAATACGACTATCTCATAACTCACCTTGCACCTCCATAGTTGGTTCTGTTAGGTTTGTGTTTGCAAAATAACAAAATGACAAAATCTGTCAAACTCAATTTGTACCATATACGAAAAGGCTCCGTCAAGGGAAGTGTGAAAAACCTGTGTACGGTGTCTGTACAAACGGGAATTATGCGGTATTATTAGTGAACAGTAATACCTGTTGCGATCGTCCTGTTGATTATTCTTGAGTTGGGACGGACAGGAATCGATAACGAACTATGGGAAAACGATTACGGCTTGGATTACAAATCAACTCGACCGATGCGGATTATTCCCGCGACCTGATCGAGGGAATTTCCTCCTGGTGTACAGCGAATGACGCGACTCTGATCATTTTTTCAGGACGTTCGTTCGGGTGGCCCTACGGGTATGAGTATCAGAACTCGGCAATTTACAGCCATATTCACACCGGTACCATTGATGCGGTAATCATCATAACCGGAACCCAGTGTAATTTTATCTCGAAGAAAGAGCTTGATGAGTATCTTGCTACTCGTGCGCCGCTGCCGATCGTCAGCGTAAGTATTGCGCTGGACGGCATTCCCAGTATTGTTGTTGATAACGACACCGGGCTCCGGAATCTTGTTGCGCATATTATTGAGGTCCATGGAGCGAAACGTATCGCGGTCATGAAAGGTCCGGATGATAATTCCGAGGCGATACAGCGGCTTGCCATTTTCAGGGAAACGCTTGAAGCATTCGGTCTCGAGAATGATCCCGAGCTGGAGTTCTTTGGAGATTTTTCCACCGAGTATACCCTGATTTCGCTCAAACAGTATCTCAAGGAACATGAGCTGGATTTTGACGCGCTTGTTTGCCTGAATGACAACATGGCGCTCGGCGCCGTCCATTATTTGCAGGAGGCCGGTATCCGCGTTCCGGAGGATGTTATTGTAACCGGTTTTGATGATATCCATCGTTCACGATACGATGTGCCGTCAATAACTACCGTGAGTCAGGACCTGGTGGAACAGGGCCGGCTTGCCGCCGAATATGCTGCTTCGTTGTTTGAGGGCAGGGAGGTTCCCCCTTGTACCATATTGCAAACTCGTGCCCTTTTTCGCCAGAGCTGTGGCTGCCTTCCCCGGGGAAATCTCGAATATACGGCCATTACGGAAGACAATACTAAACTACCGGCGTCGCCGGAATTTTATACGGATCCGGGGAAACGCTGGTTCCGTCTCCAGGACGATCTTCACAAGCTCCGGCTCTATCTTTCACGGCTCATATCGGTGCTATCCTTTTCCGACCTGATTGAAGACCTGAAAAAGAATTTTGAATCATTTGACATCAAATCCGCCGCTATCATCCTCTACAAAAAAGAAATAAAGAACCACCGCCAAAACCGTTTTACTCTTCCCGACGAAGCAGATGTGATACTACATTATGACGAAAAAACGAAATCGGGGATTTCGCGGGATGTGATTCATTTCAATCCGCGGGAAACTCTCATTCCGGACGGTCTTTTTTCCAATCGGCGGAGAACACTCGTCGCGAACGCGTTGTACCACCGGGAACATCAACTCGGGTATATCGTTTTCGAGATGGGTTCCTGTGATTCTTCGATTTATGAAACCCTGTGCGTTCAGCTTTCCACCACCATTCGCTCCGCGCTGGTTTTCGCCGAAAAAGAGGCTGCTGAAGAACGCCTCAATGAAGCGCTCTATGATCTGGAAAAATCAAACAAGAAACTGAATGACATTTCACGTACCGACGAACTGACCGGGTTGTATAACCGCAGGGGTTTTGTCTCGCTCGGACAGCAGGCGATAGACCTTGCGTTGCGAATGAACAAAAACGGGCTCATCGTTTTTGGTGATATGGATGGCCTCAAGCTCATTAATGACACCTGGGGTCATGAAGCGGGTGACCGTGCAATTGCCGCCATGTCGGTTGTCCTCAAAAAGACCTTCCGGAACATGGATATTTTATCCCGGCTCGGTGGTGACGAATTTGCTATTGTGGCAGTAGATATTTCCTCGGACTTTGTTGGAACCCTGCGAACCCGTATTGAAGGACTTCTCAGTGATTTTAACAAGACCTCCGGTGAATCATTTACACTCTCAATCAGTATCGGTGCGGTTGAGTTTTCTGGTCGCGAGAATAATCACCTTGAGAAACTCCTCTCTGTTGCCGACTCCCTGCTCTATGAAGAAAAACGCATCAAGCGGGAAAAACGGCAACATAACGAGGAATCTGTTTAGCGCTGAAGTTTCCGGTAGACGCCCCGGTGCGGGGTGTCTGCGTCCTTTCCGTATTTCTGGCGGCGCCATTCGGCGTATTCACTCCAGTTTCCGTCATACCACACCACCTCTCCGTCGGATTCAAACGCAAGAATGTGGGTACACACCCGGTCGAGAAACCAGCGGTCATGACTGATGACCATGATACAGCCGGCGAAGGTGTCTACGGCGTCTTCGAGCGCACGCATGGTGTTTACGTCAAGGTCGTTTGTCGGTTCGTCGAGGAGGAGCACGTTCGCGCCCTCCTTTACCATCATGGCGAGATTGAGCCGGTTTCGTTCCCCGCCGGAGAGCACACCGACCCTGCGTGACTGATCCGCGCCGGAAAAGTTGAACCATGAGCAGTAGGCCCGGGAGTTTACTTCCCGTACCGGGCCGTTTATTCCCCGTCCGCTTGCGTCAACGGCACCAAGCTTGATGATGTCTTGTCCGTCCGAGAGTTGTTCCCAAACCGTTTTGTCCGGATCAAGCTTTCCACGCATCTGGTCAACATACGTGATCTTTACGCTTTCTCCGATTTTGATAGTTCCCGCGACCGGGGTTACCAGTTCCATTTCATTCTCTTTACCGGGGACGGGCACTTTTTGTCCGGCCGCTCCGGCGATGAGTTTGAAGAGAGTGGTTTTGCCGGCGCCGTTCGGGCCGATTATTCCGACGGTCGCTCCCGGCGGGATGGAAAAGGAAAGTTTGTCAAAGAGGAGGCGGTCGCCGTATGCCATGGCGAGATCGCCGGTTTCAATAACGAGTCCGCCGAGACGGGGTCCGGCGGGAATGCTGATCTTCGTGTCTTTGATCTTTTCGCGATTTTCTTCTGAAAGGAGCTTTTCGTACTGGGAAATCCGGGACTTGCTTTTGGCGTGACGTCCTTTCGGACTCATGCTGATCCATTCAAGTTCTCGTTCGAGCTGTTTCCGTCGGTCCGATTCTCCCTTTTCTTCCTGGGCGAGACGGGCGCTTTTCTGCTCGAGCCATCCGGAATAGTTTCCCTTCCAGGGTATGCCTTCGCCACGATCCAGTTCGAGTATCCATCCGGCAACGTTGTCCAGGAAATACCGGTCGTGTGTTACCGCGATAATGGTTCCCTCATACTGCTGGAGGTGGCGTTCGAGCCAGGCGACGGTTTCCGCGTCGAGGTGGTTGGTCGGCTCGTCGAGAAGCAGGATGTCCGGTTTTTGCAA
>CAZAST010000234.1:0-3783 GCA_964487805.1 uncultured Syntrophaceae bacterium | reverse complement strand
CTTTGCAGGTGAAGAGTGACCGATTCGGGGTTCCTGATTGCCAATGCGTCCTTCCGTCCCGTTTTACAGCTCCTGATCGGAAAAACACACGACACGCTGCGATATAATATCCGCCGCCAGCCGCAGTTCCTGCTCTCGGAAATCGCAGACCGTGACGACGTCCCTGTAGGCGTCAGAATCTGGAATCAGTTCCGTGAGGAGATTCAAACGGTTCCTCAGTGTGTCCCGGTTGAAGATGACCTCTTTCTGATCCGGGAAGAGGGCGATATAGAAGATCCTCATCTCCACAAGATCCTGGAAAAAGTGGGAACCGAAGGAAAGCTCCGGCATGAGGTTGCCGTGAACGTAGGCTACCTCTCCCAGCGCCACGACTCGGTTGATCTCGGAGAAACTCACGGGCACGCCCAGCGACGGCGTGGTTGATCCCCACCTCCCCGGTCCGAGAAGCAGTGCGGGGAGCGTCTTCCTGTCGGGAATCTGACGATTCAACCTTCCGATCAGCCGTGCTATTTCATATTTCTGCTGGAGGGGAAGCTCGCTGTATCCGTGCGGTTCGATGTAGATGACGCGCCTGATGGTCTGGGAGATGTTGCCGCCGAAGAAGTTCCCCTCCGAGGCAAAGAGAATCTTTTCAGGGCTGATCGTCCGGGGGATCTCGACAATCGTTTCCCCGCCGATGGTCTGCAGGGGGCGGCACTGGAGCAGGTTGATCTCGAAGGTGTTGTCCCTGACAAAATTGACGGTAAACTCGATGTCCACCGGATAGTTGTAGACGATCTCCAGCTTCTTGAGCATGGACCGCATCACCCCGGCGAAGGGGGTCTTTGAGAGCAGGTCATCGAAGGTGATGATCCACGCTTCCTGCCCCGTGATGCCGCGCTCCCTCATCTCCCGGATCATCTCGTGGTCCCTGACGGCAATCCGGTCGAGGCGCACGTCCGGATTCTCTCCGATCACTTCCCGCAGCTCGACGGTCTCCAGGGAATTCGATTCGATGTTGAGGAGATCCACGTCGCGCTGAGAAAATTTACGGGAATCTTCCATACCGGCGTAGGGCTTGAGAAGGGGAAGGTCGAGAGCCGCGATTCTCGGATAATCCCCCTCGACACGGTTGACGGCTCGCGTTCCCAGGCCGAAGACCAGCCTGAGCAGACCGGCCTGCGGGTCCATCTCTTTTTTCCAGACGAAGGTGTTGTAGGAGAGCCCGACCCCGGCGATATCCGGGAAGAAGTAGTTCCCGTAACGGTTCCCGGAAACCCGCTGGACCAGAAGAGCCATCTGCTCGTTGGCATGCTGCAGCCCTTTCTGGATACGGTAGCTGAGGGCATTCTCGTTGAGCGTGCTGGCGTATACCTTCTTGACGGCCTCTTCGAACCGGGCAAGGCGCTCCTCGGGACTCCCTTGGTTCACGCAGAAAAAGCTTTCATACTTGCCGGCGAAGGCGTTACCGAAGGCGTCTTCGAGAAGGCTGCTGGAGCGGACGATGAAGGGCGATTGCCCGAAATACTCGATAATCTGGAGGAACTGTTCGCGGATCTCGTCGGGGAGGGTTCCCTGCCGTATCTTTTCGCTCAGATCCCGGGCCGCCTGGAAATACGTTTCCCCGGCCTGCTGCTGTTCCATGAGCGGTTTCCACCAGCCGTTCTGGACCAGGTAGGTGTAGAAGACGTCCGAGCCGATGTAGAAGGAATCGTGCGGTTCGAGCTGCGCCTCCCAGTCGAAGGACTGATCTTTGAGCAGGATCTTCCGGGCGAGGAGCATGCCCGTGGTTTTGCCCCCGATGAACCCCGTCCCGATGAGACGGTTCTTGATGCTCAACATATCTTCGAGGGTAAAGTTTTCTTTCACGAGGATCGACATCCGCGGGTCCCGGGTGATCATGATGCTGCACAGCTTGTCGACCATTTTCTGCCGCGCTTCCGATTCCCACGGCTTTTCAAGGAGTTCTTCCGCCTGCAGGAAGAGAAGATCCCAGTAGTCGAGATTCCGCTTGGCCCGTTCCCGCGCGCTCCGGGACATGATGTGGGAGAGCTCGGCGGCCTCCGTGCTGTCGGTAACGGGGATGAAACGGTTCTCCTCACGGACGTGGGGCATGAACATGGTGGTGGAATACCGGTTCCATACCTTCAGGGGATGGACGTACAGGGTCCCTTCATCGTTGTAAAGATCCAGAAAGAGCTGCGTCGTTTCGCGGATCCGGGCCGTTGTCTGAAAAGAATGCCGATCCCGGAGAAGGGCGAAGTAGGCGATGGTGTCAAGCTCGAAAAGATAGGGACAGGAACTCATGAAAAAGTTGGCGATCATGAGATCGCTGGCCCACAACGCCAGGAGATCGGAGAGACAGTCAAAAACGTAAAACGTCTCCACCCCCTCGCGGGTGATGATGTTGTATACTTCCGTGAAGAACGATTCGAATCCGCTCCCTGTGTCCAGGCGCCGGACCTGGATATCCGGATGGTTCTCGAGGATGGGCGCCCTGTCGGAAAAGCGCATATAGATGACTTTTCTCTTGTCGCTGAGGGCCTGCGTTACAAACAGCCGGGCGCAGGTCTCGTAATCCTTGATGTCGTCGACGCGCCATACGACGTTGTCCCCGAGGCGCAGATAATCGATGACCTCGTCAAGGCCTTCAAAGCCCGTGCTGATCCGTTCCAATGACTCCATGGCACAACAACCCGTTCCTTTCTGTAATATCACACGGCCCGGCGGGGTGGGCGCTCCGACGCATACATCTCCTGGAGTGACCGTATGCCGAAGGTGCCCTTCTTCAGCGCCTGTATCCCGCCGATGACGGCCAGAGCGCCGGAAACAGTCGTCACCACGGGGATGCCGTGAGCAACCGCGGTATGGCGGATCACCACCTCGTCGCGCCGCGGTTTCGGTCCGCTCGGCGTATTGATGAGCAGTCCCACGTCCCTGTTCTTGATGTAATCGAGCAGATTCGGCCTCCCCTCGCCGATCCGCGACAGGCGCTTCACAGGGATGCCATGTTCCGCCAGAGCCTGCGCGGTGCCGGGGGTCGAAAGGATCTCAAAACCCATCCGGACAAACTCTCTTCCCACGGAGATGATTTCTTTTTTGTCGTAATCCTTGACGCTGATAAAGACCTTCCCCGAGAGGGGAAGGCTCTGCCGGGCGGCGATCTGGCTTTTCGCGAAGGCGGTCCCCAGATCGGTGTCGATCCCCATCACCTCGCCGGTGGATTTCATCTCGGGGCCGAGGAGGATATCCCCGCCCAGGAAACGGTTGAAGGGGAGTACCGATTCCTTCACCGCGATGTATCCCGGCTCCGGATCGGCCGTGATCCCCTGCTCTCTGAGCGTCAGCCCGGCCATGATACGAGTCGCTATCTTTGCCAGCGGGACCCCCGTCGCCTTGGATATGAAGGGGACGGTCCGCGACGCCCGGGGGTTGACCTCCAGGACGTAGATGTCGGTCCCCTTGACTGCGTACTGGATATTGAGCAGACCCCGTACGTCGAGTTCCAGCGCCATGCGCCGGGTCTTGTCCTTGATCTCGTCGATGACGGCCCGGTCCAGGGAGTAGGCGGGCAGGACCATGGCGCTGTCCCCCGAGTGGATCCCCGCGTGTTCGATGTGCTCCATGACGCCGCCGATAATGACATCGACCCCGTCGGAGACGGCGTCCACATCCACCTCGATGGCGTCTTCGAGGAACTTGTCGATCAGAATCGGATGGCCGGGAGACGCCTCGAATGCCTCCCGGGCAAACCCCTCCAGATCCTGACGGCTCCAGACCACCACCATGGCACGTCCTCCCAGG
>CAZAST010000233.1:0-3817 GCA_964487805.1 uncultured Syntrophaceae bacterium | reverse complement strand
TCAGCCTTCCAAGCTGAGGGTCGCGGGTTCGAATCCCGTTTCCCGCTCCATTTTTGCCTCTCTGGAGTGAGGAAGGGATCGTTATCGGCCCACGTAGCTCAGTCGGTAGAGCACATCCTTGGTAAGGATGAGGTCACCAGTTCAATCCTGGTCGTGGGCTCCATTTTGGTGAAAGCAGGTCGATCAATATGAGAGATATCGTTACCCTTGCGTGTGGGGAATGCAAACAGAGAAATTACACGACGACGAAGAACAAGCGGAACACGAAAAACCGTCTTGAGATGAAGAAGTATTGCAAATTCTGTCAGCGGCATACGGAGCACAAAGAAACGAAGTAGACATTCCCCATGTTTGCGGGGAGGAATGTCTTCCGGGAGCCGCTACGGAGGAGTGGAAGAACGGAAAAGGACCCCGTGTGGCTTTCCCGAGTGTGTCGCGTGGGGCATGTTGTCCGGAACAGGCCAGTAGCTCTAACGGCTAGAGCACCGGACTCCAAATCCGGGTGTTGGGGGTTCGAATCCCTCCTGGCCTGCCAGTATGCGTTAAGTGTTCTCCGAGGTGATGTGGAATGGGGAAGATACAGTCGGTGATAAGCACCGTGAGACACTTTCTCAGCGAGGCGAAGGCCGAGCTGAAGAAGGTTACATGGCCAACGCCCAAGGAAGCCCTTGCGTCGACTTCCGTCGTGATCGTGGTGGTCATTATCGTTTCAATATTCCTCGGTATCGTGGACTTCGGTCTCACCAAGATCGTACGGTTAGTGTTGAGTTAACAATATGGCTTTCAACTGGTACGTTGTTCACACATACTCTGGTTTTGAAAACAGGGTCAAGCGCTCTCTGGAAGAGCGGGTGGCCACCTTCGGCATGCAGGACTGCTTCGAGGATATCCTCATACCGGAGGAGGATGTTGTCGAGCTCAAGAAGGGTGAGAAGAAGACTTCGAAGAGAAAATTTTTCCCCGGCTATATACTGGTGCGGATGGATCTGACCGACGAGACCTGGCATCTGGTGAAAGAGACACCCAAGGTTACCGGGTTCATCGGGACGAAGGACAGGCCGTCTCCCATTCCTGACGCGTCGGTGCAGTCTCTGAAGACCAAGATAGATGAGGGAACCCTGAAACCCCAGCCGAAATTCAAGTTTGAGGTGGGGGATCATGTGAGGATTGTGGATGGTCCCTTTACCAACTTTGACGGGGTCGTCGATGAGGTCAGACCTGAAAAGGGAAAGTTGCGGGTCATCGTATCCATCTTCGGCAGATCGACCCCCGTGGAGCTGGATTTTATACAGGTGGTACAGAACTAGCGCAATAGAAAGAAGATCTTAAAACGAGAGGAAAACAGAGGGGAGTCTCATGGCTAAGAAGGTTATCGCGAGCATAAAACTGCAAATCCAGGCCGGCAAAGCCACACCATCGCCGCCTATCGGCCCTGCCCTGGGTCAGCACGGGGTGAACATCATGGAGTTCTGCAAGGCCTATAATGCCCTGACGCAGAATCAGGAGGGGACGATCATACCGGTTGAGATAACCGTATATGCCGATAAGTCATTTACCTTCATTACCAAGACCCCTCCAACGTCGGTGCTGCTGAAGCAGGCCGCGAAGATCGCAAAGGGGGCCGGGGATCCCAAGAGAGACAAAGTGGGAACGATAACCCCCAAACAACTGAGGGAAATTGCTGAAATAAAGTACGAGGATCTCAATGCCGTCGATATGGAGGGCGCCATGGCCATCGTGGCGGGAACCGCGCGGTCCATGGGCATTGAAATCGCCAAATAATCTTACTTCGGAGTTCAAACAAGATGTCTAACAGGGGCAAGAAATATTTAGAGGCAAGAAGCAAGGTGGAGCCTGGCAAACGGTATTCATTGAGAGAGGCCGTTGAGCTTGCCATGTCGGCGGCGAGGGCGAAGTTCGATGAAACTGCGGATGTCGCCATTAAACTGGGGGTCAATCCCAAACACGCGGACCAGATGATCCGCGGGAGCGTGGTTCTTCCCCATGGCCTTGGCAAGACGGTACGGGTTCTGGCTTTCGCGAAGGGGGATAAAGAACGTGAAGCCTTGGATGCCGGGGCTGACTTTGCCGGTTCTGATGACCTTGTTGAAAAGATCAAAGGCGGCTGGATGGAATTCGACCGGGTCGTTGCCACTCCGGACATGATGGGCGCTGTAGGGAAGCTGGGTAAAATTCTTGGACCGCGGGGCCTCATGCCCAATCCCAAGGTCGGCACGGTAACATTTGACATCAAGGGGGCGGTCGAAGAACTCAAGGCGGGGAAGGTTGAGTTCAGGGTTGAAAAGGCGGGGATTGTTCACAGTCCCGTTGGAAAGATCTCATTCGGGGCGGATAAACTGACGGAGAATATCCTGGCGCTGGTGGAATCCATACTGAAACTGAAACCCGCCTCCAGCAAGGGAACATACCTGAAAGCCCTCTCCCTTTCCACCACCATGGGCCCGGGAGTCAGTATCGATCCCATGGATGTGAGGAGCACTTTAAGGGCTGTATAAAGCGAGAAAGAGGTCAGAGACAGCAGGCACCGCAGTGTTTAATCGAATCGAGATTCGGCCTGCCGAGGCTATGGAGGAGTAGAAGCAATATCTTTTCCTGTATAGTGGTCTGACTTTCAGAGAATCCTGATCGCCTCAGGGCGGCGGGGTATTTTGAAACTCATGAAATGGAAGGAGGCCATGTATTGAATAGAAGTGCGAAGGAACGTGTTGTTGCCGAGCTTCATGAAAAGCTCAGGGATGTCAAAATGGCTGTTCTTGCAGGCTACAGCGGCATCAAAGTCAAGGATATCACTGACCTGAGGAATGATCTTCGCAAGGCGGAGAGCGAGCTTAGGGTGGTGAAAAACAACCTTCTCAGCATCGCATTGAGAGAAACGGAGTTTTTGCCCCTCGACGATTATCTGAAGGGCCCCAAGGCTCTTATGATGAACTTTGGCGATGTGGCTGAGCCGACCAAGATACTGATTGAATTTGCCAAGAAGAACGCCAAGCTTGAGATCGAAGCGGGCGTGCTGGATGGCAAGCTGCTGTCCAGGGATCAGATCAAGGCTCTGGCCGAGCTGCCGAGCAGGGAGATCCTTTTGGGGAAACTCCTTTCTGTCCTGGTTGGGGCTCAATCACAGCTTGTTACCGTTTTGAGTGCGGTTCCCCGGGGTCTTGTGCAGGTGCTTGAGGCTCACAGACAAAACAAAGAAAAAAATTAGACATACAGGAAAGGATATAACGAACAATGGCAACGAAAATCACGAAAGAAGATGTTATCAGCTTTATTGAAAATATGACGGTTCTTGAACTGTCCGAGATGGTGAAAGAACTGGAGGAGAAATTCGGCGTCTCTGCGGCGGCTCCCGTAGCGGCGGTAGCGGCGGCCGGGCCAGCAGCAGCGGCCGGACCGGCGGAAGAAAAAACGGATTTTGATGTTATCCTTACGGGATTTGGCGATCAGAAGATCCAGGTCATCAAGGTGGCCAGAGCCATAACGGGGTTAGGGCTGAAAGAAGCCAAGGATCTGGTTGAAGGTGTTCCCAAACCCGTTAAGGAGGGTGTGTCGAAGGCCGAGGCTGAAGAAATGAAGGCAAAGCTGGAAGAAGTGGGCGCAACAGTGGAGATCAAGTAACCGTCGTACTGAGCGAACTGAGCGTGACGAGGAGATTCAATGGCGGGGATGCTGAAGCCAGAGGTCAGAGAAGTTTTTTCTGTTCTGGCTTCTCTCTTTTATGAAGGGCAGAGTATTTATAAGGATCACTATGGGTACGCATAGAAAAAGTTTCGGCCGCATAAAAAAGATTGTTGAGATA
>CAZAST010000232.1:0-3819 GCA_964487805.1 uncultured Syntrophaceae bacterium | reverse complement strand
TGTGAAGGGCAGAGTATTTATAAGGATCACTATGGGTACACATAGAAAAAGTTTCGGCCGCATAAAAAAGATCGTTGAGATACCGGATCTCATAGAAATTCAGAGAAAATCCTATGAAAAATTCCTCCAGGCCGACGTGGAGCCTGAAAGAAGAGGGAACATCGGTCTCCAGGGGGCGTTCAAGAGCGTCTTTCCGATTGTTGATTTCAGCGGGAAATGTTCACTGGAATTCGTCAGCTACAAAATTGGTACCCCCCGGTATGATATTCGCGAATGTACCCAAAGGGGTATGACCTATAACGCTCCCCTGAGGGTCGTGGTTCGGCTTGTCGTGTTCGACAGCAATGGCCGCAGCGGTGGGCAGAGGATTATACGCGACATCAAGGAACAGGAGATATACTTTGGCGAGATTCCCTTGATGACCGATAAGGGCACCTTCAACATCAACGGAACAGAGAGGGTTATTGTCAGCCAGCTACATCGGTCGCCGGGGATATTTTTCGGGCACGACAAGGGAAAAACCCACGCAAGCGGCAAGCTCATATATTCATCCAGGGTAATCCCCATAAGAGGATCATGGCTTGATCTCGAATTCGATCCGAAGGATATCCTCTACGCGCGGGTGGACAGACGGAGAAAGATGCCGGTTACGGTCCTCCTCAGGGCCATGGGGTATTCTCCGGAAGATCTGATGGGATACTTCTACAATATCGAGAAGGTTGTCCTGGATGGCGACCGTGTCTCTTTGATCGTGGATGAAAACATTATCGGCGAAAAACTGCCGGAGGATATACAGGATCCAAAGACAGGCGAAGTTATCCTTAAAAAGGGAAGAAAGATCTCGAAGACCTTTCTGAAACGGGTGGAGGAAGCACGGATAGATCGGCTGAATGTAGGCAGCGATTACCTCCTAGGGAAGGTTCTTGCCGCAGACGTAATGGATTCTGGGACAGGCGAAGTTCTCTTAAAATGCAATGATCAGCTCAGTGAAGAAGGCGTTCATATCATCCTTGAAAGGAAGATCGCTGAGCTGAAGCTGGTTCAGCTCGATGAGGAGGGCACAAATGCCTATATCCGGAATACCATGCTCATCGATAAAATCGAGACCGAAGAGGAAGCCGTTATCGACATCTATCGACGGTTGAGGCCCAGCAATCCTCCTTCGCTTGAAACGGCCCATCGATTTTTCAACAGTCTCTTTTTCAGCCAGGACACGTATGACCTGTCCGATGTGGGACGGGTAAAGATGAACTACAAGCTTCGCATGAACGTGTCTTCGGACGTGACAGTTCTCCGCCGGGAGGATGTCATGGAAGCGGTCAAGTACCTCGTCAATCTGAGAGACGGCGTGCCCGAATACAGCGTGGATGATATCGATCACTTGGGAAACCGGAGAATCAGATCGGTTGGAGAGCTGATAGAAAATCAGTACCGGATCGGACTGGTGAGGATGGAGCGTGCCATCAAGGAGAAGATGAATCTCCTCGACATAGAAACCATGATGCCCCATGATCTTATCAATGCCAAACCGGTTACGGCTGTGGTCAACGAGTTTTTCGGGAGCAGCCAGCTGTCTCAGTTCATGGACCAGACCAACCCCCTCTCCGAGATCACGCACAAGAGAAGACTCTCCGCCCTGGGTCCCGGGGGACTCACCCGCGAGAGGGCGGGCTTTGAGGTGCGGGATGTTCACAATACCCACTATGGGCGTGTCTGTCCGGTTGAAACGCCGGAAGGCCCGAACATCGGTCTGATTGTGTCGCTCAGCTCCTATGCCCGGGTCAATGACTACGGTTTTATAGAAACACCCTACCGAGTGGTCAAGGTGGGACGGGTTCTTGATGAGATCCGGTATCTTACCGCGACCGAGGAAGAGGATTACATCATAGCCCAGGCAAACGTCCCGGTCGATTCAAAGGGGAAATTCACAGGGGAACTCATCACTGCGCGGAAGAGCGGAAACTACATGACGGTTACCCCGGGAGAGGTGGATCTGATGGATGTGTCTCCCAGCCAGCTTGTTTCCGTCGCTGCGGGTTTGATCCCCTTTCTGGAGCACGATGATGCCAACCGGGCGCTGATGGGCTCCAATATGCAGCGTCAGGCCGTGCCGCTCCTCAAGCCGGAGGCACCTCTTGTGGGGACCGGGATGGGGGCGGTTGTGGCGCGGGATTCGGGCGCCGTCATCGTGGCACGGGAGGCGGGTATTGTCGAGGATGTCGACGCCGCACGGATCGTTATCAAACGGGACGTGAAAGATCTCGATGCCTCCGATATCGGCGTCGATATATACAGCTTGACCAAGTATCAGCGTTCAAACCAGAACACCTGTTTTAATCACAAGCCGATCGTGGACCGAGGGGCCCGAGTTAATAAGGGTGATATCATAGCTGACGGCCCGGCAACCGATAACGGTGAACTGGCGCTGGGCAGAAACGTTATGGTCGCCTTCATGCCCTGGGGCGGATACAACTACGAAGATTCAATATTGATCAACGAAAGAATCGCGAAGGATGACATCTACACCTCCGTTCACATAGAAGAATTCGAGACGGTGGCTCGAGATACCAAGCTGGGGAAGGAAGAGATTACGCGGGATATCCCAAATGTGGGTGAGGATGCCCTGAGGAACTTGGATGAAAGCGGCATTGTGAGGATGGGCGCGGCCGTCAAGGCGGGGGATATCCTCGTGGGGAAAGTCACCCCCAAGGGGGAGACCCAACTCTCCCCCGAGGAAAAGCTGCTCCGGGCCATATTCGGGGAAAAGGCGGGTGACGTGAGAGATACCTCTCTCAGGGTTCCTCCCGGTGTGGATGGGGTGGTGATCGACGCCAAGATATTCACCCGCAAGGGAGCTGATAAGGACAGCAGATCCAAGGAGATAGAAGACGAAGAGATCGACGGTCTCCTGAAGGATCGGGACGATGAAATCAGAATCGTCACTGAAAATGTGGAGAAAAAGATCGCCGAATTGCTGATAGGGAAAACTTCCGCCTCTAAACTGTCCGATCCGAACGGGAGAAGGGTCTTTCTGAAGAAGGGGGACACGATTACGAGGGAGAGTCTCAATCAAATCCCTTCCAGGCTTTGGAAGGAAATCACCCTTGATGATTTTGAGACCGAGGGACGGGTGCGGGCTCTCTTTGAAGGGCTTGCCGAACGGGTGGAGGGCATCGAGGCCTTTTTCGCTGAGAAGATAGACAAGGTCACCGTGGGGGATGAACTGCCCCCCGGCGTCATCAAGCTGGTAAAGGTTTACGTTGCTATCAAGAGGAAACTTTCCGTGGGTGACAAGATGGCCGGCCGCCACGGGAACAAGGGGGTGCTCTCGAGAATACTTCCGGAGGAGGATATGCCCTTCTTTGAGGACGGGACTCCGGTCGATATCGTCCTGAATCCGCTCGGGGTGCCATCGCGTATGAACGTCGGCCAGATTCTTGAAACCCACCTCGGGTGGGCGGCCAAGGGATTGGGGGAGAAGATCCATGCCCTTGCAGAGCGCGCCGGCATGGATTTGGCGAAGCAAGAGATGAAGAAGGTGTATGGATCTCCCGAATTTGACGCCTTTGTTGACGGGGCCACCGACGAAGAAATCGGTAAACTGGTCTCCAGACTGAAAAAGGGAATCCCCATGGCCACCCCTGTCTTTGACGGGGCCCATGAGGACGAGATACAGGATATGCTCAAGGCCGCCGGTCTTCCGGAAACGGGACAGACGAGACTCTACGACGGCCGGACGGGAGAGCCCTTCGATCAGCCGGTGACCGTGGGGATGATTTACATGCTGAAACTGCATCACCTCGTTGATGATAAGATCCA
>CAZAST010000231.1:0-3838 GCA_964487805.1 uncultured Syntrophaceae bacterium | reverse complement strand
GGGGGATTATCCCCGTAATCAGGGCCGCAGGAAACGCGGACCGGACGTTCCGGCGGCTGGAATCCGCCAACCGTTCTAACCGGGCCGCGCTGAATTTTATTGCCGCCCTCAGGACGGATCTTGGTTGTCTGCTTCCGGAGGATTTTGTGGAGCTTTACGACGACGAAAGACTGAAGGATGTACCAAGATACCTGCAAGCTCTCGAGATCCGCGCCGAACGCGGGATCACTCATCTCGACAAGGACGCCGCCAAGGCCGAAAAGGTCAGGCCTTTCACCGAAAGGCTGGAGGGGCTCCGCGAAGAGATCGTATCTCCTTCCGACGAGAGGAAACAAGCGCTCGAAGAATACCACTGGATGGTGGAGGAATACAAAATCTCCATCTTCGCTCCTGAAATGAAGACCGCCCGTCCCGTCTCCCCAAAAAGGTTGCAGGAGAAGATCGGGGAGATCGAGCGGATGTTCTAGGGAAAATCGATCTGTATTGGTTGCGCTACTACTAAAACTCCCAACCATTCCGGGAGCGCAATTTTTGAAAGTACCTCTACTCTCTGAAGAAGGCTTTAATTTTTGCCTCTTCGGTGATATGGTCCTGTTCAATCGAATTACCCATTGACAAAAGCCTTTTGTTTTACTATTTTCTACGTAACTCCTCTGTCAAGGAAGGAACGAGCAATATAGTGAAACAAGAAAAAACCAAGCTGGGCAAATTTGAAATGCAGCTTCTCGCCTATGCCCAGCTCAGAAAAAAAGAGATTATCTCATCGGGCGAAATTGCCTCCGCCTTGGATATTAACGCCGAACAGGAATGGAAACTCCTCAATCGAATGGCGACCTCCGGTCTGATTATCCGTTTAAAAAGGGGTACTTATCTGGTCCCGCCGCACATGCCTGCCGGTGGACGGTGGACGGTCAGCGGCTATTACCTTCTCTCCAAACTCATGGAGGTCCTCAAAGGCCAATACCAGATCAGCGGCCCCAGTGCCTTTAATTTCCATGGCTTTGACGATCAGATCCCGAACCGGATGTACGTTTACAATGACCGGATTTTCGGCGAAAAAAAGATCGGTGGAATCGATTTTGTCTTTATCAAGACGAGCTCCCGGCGTTTGGGTTCGACAAAAAGCCTGAAGACACCCGATGGCATCGACGCAGTCATGGTCACCAAATCGAGGGCACTTGTCGATGCCGTCTATGACTGGTCCCGGTACAACACGCTACCCCGGGCCTACGGATGGATTGCGGAAACGCTGAAGAAAGACCCGGCCATCATCAAGAACCTGATCGCTGACACGCTTACATATGGCAACAAGGGAACGGTCAAGCGCATCGGATATCTGCTTGCCCAACTCGGCATCGCCGGTGATCAACTCGGAGAAATAAAACGTCAGCTCGGCCCGATAAGGTCGCTGATCCCCTGGATACCCGGCCAGGCGGCAAAAGGCAGCATCAATAAAGAGTGGGGGTTGATTGTCAATGGACCCATCCCGCGATCATAGGATCTCGGTCCACGAAGATCAGGCGCTTTTCCGCGAGGCGGTGCTTTTCACCGCGGGCCAGACAGGGTTGAATGCCATCCTCATCGAAAAGGATTATTTCTGCACCGTTCTTCTGCAATATCTATATGAACAGCCGGACAGCCCTTTGATTTTCCGGGGAGGAACCTGTATCGGCAAAGTCTATGCCGATTTCTACCGGCTCAGCGAAGACCTCGATTTCATGATTTCGACGCCATCGGAAGCGAGCATCTCCGCGCGACGGAAACAGATGGCGCCGGTCAAAGAATGGGTGAGGACAATTTCAGAGGAAATAAGTATCCTAACCCTTCCCGAGGACTTCACCGGGCACAACAGTTCACGGCAGTATGTCGCGTATGTGACCTACCCATCGGTTTTCCTCACGGAAGAAGCGGCCCGGATCAAGATTGAAGTAGGATTGCGCGAAACGTCCCTGATGCCACCCGCGCACATGGAGGCCAGAACGCTACTGCTGAACCCTTTTACCCGCAAACCCCTGGTCCACGACATCGGTTTGACCGCCTTGTCCATGAAGGAAGCCATCGCCGAAAAGCTGCGGGCTGCATTGACACGGTTGGAACCAGCCATCCGGGACTTTTTCGACATCGATTACCTTGCATCCCAACATCACCTGGATCTCACGGACCGACACCTTATCGCTCTGCTCGCTGAAAAGCTGAAGGTCCCGGGGAATTCACCTGTCGATCTGTCTTCGACACGAAAAGAAAAGCTCAAGACCCAGATCAATACGGAACTGAAGCCGGTGTTACGTCCCGAGGATTTCGAAAGCTTTGATCTTGACAGGGCATTCGATATGGTCACAAAAATGAGCGATTTGCTGGCAAGCTAGGTTTTATTTTCTGGGTCTCCTGGCAGAAGAAGAGTTGCTCGAACAGGTACCCTCCCCGACCGAGGAGCGGTGGCAGGCCTTGGAAGAGTAACGGTGGCTGGTGGAGGAATACAAAATATCCGTCTTCGCCCCGGAGATGAAGACCGCCCGCCCCGTCTCCCCCAAAAGACTTCAGGAAAAGATCGGGGAGATCGAGCGGATGTTTTAGGAATACTCCGGACGCGCCGATCGAAAATCTTCCGGGAATATCCCTTGACAAGGTACCGCAATGGAGTTAGTGAGTTATTACGCTTCATTGAAATTGTCTGTATGATACGCGTCTGTGAACAGCTGTAACCGAGGGGGGATTATGGTCTGATCATCAAAGCCCTGTTTCTCAAAAAGAGAGATGGGGCTTTTTCGTGTGTAATTTTCTCAAGCCTTTGGATAGAGGTACAAAAATGAAACTAAACCCACCCGTTCTTGAAATTCTGGATGCAGACCCATACTTTTACGATCTTTTTGGTCGCAAGGAGTTTGGTGACTCTTTGACTTCTATATTTACTACGGTGGAAGAAAGCATCGTTCTTTGTATTGACGCTCCCTGGGGTGAAGGCAAAACAACCTTTGCACAGATGTGGAAAGCAGATCTGAAGAATAAGGACATGCACTGCATCTACTTTGATGCATATGCGCACGACTATTCAGACGATCCATTCGTGTCTTTCTGTGCTGAAATCATTTCGCTGACTGAGTCAGTATTTGCCGAGAGTGACGATATCCAAAAACTCAAAGAAGATTTCAAGTCAAAGGCGAAGCGCATTGGCGGAAAACTGTTATGCACCGGAACAAGAATGGGCGCCAGGGCTCTCACTTTCGGCATATTGAATGATTCCGATATCGACGCATTGGGTAGTATAGCAACTGATATTGTCAATAGTTCGTCCACTCCTGTGTCATCATTCGTGGGAAAAGCACTGGATGATTATTTGGCCTCCAAGGATAGTCTTGTGGAGTTCAGGAACAAACTCTCAGCCTTGGGGGGAGCAGTCAGAGAAAAACAGAAACTTCCACTTCTCATCGTAGTGGATGAACTTGACCGTTGCCGTCCCGACTTTGCACTTTCGCTCATCGAGCGGATTAAGCATCTCTTCACTGTGGACAACGTTTCTTTCGTCCTCTTAGCAAACACGGCGCAACTGGAGAACTACGTAAAATGGCTTTACGGTTCAGAAGTAGATTCAAGAAACTATCTGCACAAGTTCTTCACGCTGACAACAAATCTTCCCCAGAACCGTCAAGACCAACATGACAACGACTACAGCAAGTATTTTGATAAATTGGCCAGACATTATGGCATTGATGATCGCGGAGATCTCGATTTAGTACTCGTCCGACTGTTTTATCACTACGGTTTCTCGTTACGAGAGATGGAGCGATGTTTCTCGATTCTCGCACTATACTTTTCCCAACTTCCTCGAAACAGGCTATCC
>CAZAST010000230.1:0-3851 GCA_964487805.1 uncultured Syntrophaceae bacterium | reverse complement strand
TGTGAAAAAGTGACGGGAACGAGATGAAGCAGATCTTCAGAATCAACCGCGGCCTTGAACCGGGCCGCTACCGCCTGGAAGATGTCTACCCGGGTATCCGGGGGTATGGCGTTCTTTCAGACATCTTTGCCGGGACGGCGGGAATCGACGAGGTTATGGACCGCACCGGCGTATCGGTCGCGGATATTCCCCACGAGATGTTCGTGAGCAATGACGACGGCTCCGTTACCATCGGTCTGAACCACCTGCGCCGCGCGCCGGATGAGATTCTGTACCTGGATATCATCCACGAACTGTGCCACGTCAAGCAGCACCTCCAGGGGCGGGAGCTGTACGACCGGAGCAGGGCCTACGTGGACCGGGAGACCGAGATCGAGGCATACGATGTCACCGTAAAGGAGGCCCGCCGGATCGGGCTGACTGAGAAAGCCATTCTCGATTATCTGCGCGTGTCGTGGATCACCTCCGAAGAACACCGGCGCCTCGCCCGCAGGCTGGGGGTCAACGGATTCAGGCGCTCCGATCCCGAAAAATGAAAGCGGAAAAGGAGGCGAGCCCTCTTCCGCTTTTCCCTGCAGGAGCGCACTGACGATTCGTTACCCGCTCAGGTTCCCGTATATTTCACCAGTGTAATCTTATTCTCGACCACCTCCACTCCCTTGACTTTTCTCATCATTTTCTCAATCAAATCTTTGTTTGCTTCGCTGGTGACAACACCGGTCAATCGCACGCAACCCGGCATGGGAACGGAAACATCGGCGAAGCTGAACATACGGTCGAAGGCCTCCGCCTCGATCAGGGTGGCCCGCGTCCTCTGGAGGAGGCTGATCATTTCAAGGGACTGCATGACATCCGTGGAGCGGGCCTGGATCTCTTCGGAACGGGCGAGGTGCAGAATGGTGTCGATGGCGAGGTCCTCCGATATGTGGTCCATGTTCAGCACCATGTCGTACAGTTCCGGATTTTCCCAGTCGGCATTGAAAAACAGTTTGATGAACCCGCCCCTCTCGCGATCGCTCTCCTGAATCAATCTTTCCGCCGCTTCACGGGGAACCCCTCTCCGGCCCAGGATCTGTATCCGATATGCCATCGATGCCGTCACCCGGATGTGGAGGGCGCACTCGTAGGACCGCAGCAGGATGTGACTCCCCCGGCCGAGAAACACCGCGCTTCCCCGGCTCGCCAGTTCATAGATGACTGAATTCAGCCGATCTATCTGAATATCGGATTTGTTGGTAAAGTACCTCAGAAAACCGGTCGGAGGTTTATCGTCCACCCCGCGGATGTCGTCAAGAAATCCCATTTCACGTGCCATGGCTTCAATGGCATCCGTGTCATGACACTTGTATCCGAGTTCGTCCGCGACGCGTTTCGCGATCTCCGATCCGCCCGTGCCCATCTTTCTGGAAAAGGTGATAAATTGCATGATCGTTTCCCTCCTCTCTCCAGTGCGAAGAAACAGATAACGCTTCACCCCGGCTCCCGCCGATTCCCCGCGGAATCAAAAGCGCGACGCCTGTGCGCAGCCGCAAGTCATCAGGGAACGCCGACCCGCTACGCTCACCTTGTGCCCCCGGTGAGCGAACAGAAAAACGGACAAATCGTGTGTACAGAACAGTGGCAGCATGATGGCCTCGAATTCGCCCGGTTGACCCTTCGATGTTCAGGCTGTCCGTGGGATCAATAATACCACCAAACAGAATGGAATAAAAGTGCCATATCCTGTCCCGAATTGCCCGATATCTGCCGCGCCGGAACAAACAGGTCGCTCTATCTTTCCGGTGTGACATCAATCACACCAAAGGTGTAACCCCCTTCATTGTATATTTAAGTAATATCCAGTAGAAAGGACTCAAATCCCGCGGATGTCCGGTATCTGCTATCGATGGTCTTGGGAAAAGCCGCAAGCCTCCTGTCCCTTGATGAGAGAGGTGAAAGGGGAGGGTGAAAAAAGCGCATGCCGCGATCACTTCTCCATTCCTGCTCTTCCTCTTTCTCCTCTCCCGCAAGGGTTGACATGACGGTTCACGACGTCATGATATGCGCATCCTGGAATTTCATTGATGAGTGAGAAATGAGGAACGGTATGGAAAAGATCTGCATTGTGCGAAGGAGAAAAGATATTCAGCGTCTCGGAGCGGGACCCGGTTATCATCCCGGAGAACGGATACCCCCCAATCGGAACTTGGGCGTTGTCGCTTCTCCTGCACTGGTGGATGACAGGGACGCCCGTACGATGCGGTTATCTGTTGACGCTATGCCGGAAGACCGGAAGGAAGCGATCTCCTTCAATCTGACGCCCGAGCAGTCCGCCTTGATTCAGTCGAGCACATTCTCTCGATATCTCCGGAACGGCATGTCGAGGGGCGCGGCCATCAATGTGCAGCAGCGGGAAGACGGACAGATCAGCCTGAATTTTTTCTTTGACCGGGCGAACGCGCTACGGCTGCTCAAGGCACAGCATGTGTGTGAAATGCTGCAAATCAGCAAGAGTTTTCTGGGGAAGCTCACGCAGACAAAAGAGCTGAAGAGCTACAAGATAGGCGGACTCAGGCGGTACGCCCTCGAGGATATTCTGGATTTTCTTTCCAGGAGCGAATATCCCGGGGATGCCGCATGTGCGCAATGAGGCATAACGATCAGTTTTGACAATGTAAGGCAAACGGGGAGATGATGCCATGTATTACGAATATTGGGGTCTCAAAAAACCGCCGTTCGACAATGTTCCTGATCCGTCCATGTACGTAGAGAGCCACGCGTCGATGGAAAACGCCATCGCGGAAACCCTCTTCGCCATTGAGGAGGGGGGGGAGAGCATCGCCGTCATCGTGGGCGATGTGGGGCTGGGGAAGACCCTGTCGCTTCGCATGATTATAGATTCTCTCGATCAGGAAAAATATAAAATAGCGCTCATTACCAATCCGAGCATCACCTTTTCCCAGCTGACGAGGGAGATCATCGGCCAGATCACGGGAAAACCGTCTGATAAAACCAGAAAGGTGGACCTGCTGGAAACCTTCAACCGGCTCTTGTTCGAAACCATCGACGAAGGCAAGAAGGTTCTCATCTGTATCGATGAGGCAAACGCCATCTCCCCGGCGAATCTTGAAAATCTGCGGCTGCTGACCAACATGCAGGATGATCAACAGAACCTGTTCACCATGGTTCTCGCCGGGCAGAACGAACTGGCCCGGCGGCTGGAGCATCCCAAACGGGCCAATCTCTTTCAGCGGATCGGGACCTATAACAAACTGGAAAAGATACATTCGGAAGACCTGGTGAAAACCTATGTTGAAACCCGAGTGAAACTCGCGGGCGGGACAAGAACAATCTTTGCCGAGGATGTCTTCGCTCCGCTCCTGAAGTATTCCGAAGATGGGGTCCCCCGTCTTATCAACAAGATATGCAAATTATCTCTGAAGGCGGGGGAAACGAACGGACTCGAACTGATCACCGGCGATATGGTTGACCGGATCGGCCTGCGTTTCCAGCGGATGAGCGCTTCCGCTCCCCGCAGGGAAAAGCCCGAAGCAATCTTCGAAGAGACCCCGGCGCTCACATCGCTTCAGACCCCGGAGGTTCCCGTGGAAGACATTCCGGCGGTTTTTGAAGAGCGGAAGCCGGAGCCTGTAATGGAAATGCCGGAGCTCTGTGCGGAGGAAGGAGCGCCGTTCGAAGAGGTGCCGGAACCATACGCGGAACCCCCGCTCCAGGCGGAATCGCCAGCCCCCGTTGCCGAAACTGCTCCGATCCGGGATCAGGACGTGGAAGAGAAGCCCCATCCCCGTCTTGTTTTCGAAAAGGTCGAACCGGATGCCGTTCCGGCGGAGTCTCCCGCCGCCGCGGACAAC
>CAZAST010000229.1:0-3852 GCA_964487805.1 uncultured Syntrophaceae bacterium | reverse complement strand
CGGCGCTGGCCTTTCTCGTCAAACCCGCCCTGGACGAGATATTCCTGGCAAAAAATATGGCTATGCTGAAGTGGATTCCCCTTGTCGTCATCGTCATGTATTTCATCAAGGGCGCCTGCAGCTACGGTCAGACGGTCCTCATGAACTTCATAGGCCAGCGGGTAGTGACCGATCTGAGGAGTGATCTCTACAACCACATTCAGGAGCAGTCCCTCTCGTTTTTCAACAAGAACCCGACCGGGGTGCTGATGTCGCGCATTACCAACGATGTCAACCTGATCCAGGGGGCGGTTTCGGAGGCCGTCTCGAGCCTCTTCAAAGATTCCTTTACCCTCGTGGGGCTCATCTTCGTTATATTTTACCGCGACTGGAAACTGGCCATCGTCGCCGCTTTTGTTTTCCCGCTCACCATCTATCCGATTGCCAAATTCGGAGAGAAGATGAGAAAAATCGCCACCGGAACCCAGGTAACCATGGGAAGCCTGACAAGCATGCTGCAGGAAACGATATCGGGGACGCGCATCGTCAAGGCCTTCGGCATGGAGGCCTATGAGGGGAAACGGTTTTCCCGGGAGAACGAAGATCTTTTCAGGCTGTTCATGAAATCGGTGTCCATCCGGGCCATATCCTCCCCCTTTATGGAATTTCTGGGCGGGCTGGGAATCGCCGCGATCGTCTTTTACGGGGGGTATCAGGTCATACAGGGAAACTCCACGCCGGGGACCTTTTTCTCCTTTCTCACCGCGCTGATCATGCTCTATGAACCGGTGAAGAGACTCACGAACATCAACAACACCATCCAGCAGGGAATATCGGCGGCCACGAGGGTCTTCGATATCATGGACAGGACGCCGGAAATACGCAACAAAGAGGGGGCGCTGGACCTGCCTCGCATCACGCGGGGAATCGAAATCAGGGACGTTACCTTCCGCTATGATGACGAGCCGGTCCTCAAACATATCAACCTCCATGTCAGGGCGGGGGAAGTAGTGGCCTTCGTAGGGATGAGCGGCGGAGGGAAGACGACTCTGGTCAATCTGATACCGCGTTTCTATGATGTGACTGACGGACAGATCCTGATCGACGGCCACGACATCCGGGATGTGACCATGGAATCCCTGCGGGAACAGATCGGAATTGTCACGCAGCAGACGATCCTCTTCAATGATACGGTTCGGAACAATATCGCCTACGGGGATATACAGAAGAGCGAAGAAGAGATCATCAATGCCGCGAAGGCGGCCAACGCATACCACTTCATCCAGAACCTGCCCGGCGGATTCGATACGATCATCGGGGAACAGGGGGCGCGCCTGTCCGGAGGTGAAAAGCAGCGCCTCTCCATCGCGCGTGCACTGCTGAAGGATGCCCCCATCCTGATCCTTGATGAGGCGACATCGTCGCTGGATACGGAATCGGAGATGGAGGTGCAGGGAGCTCTCGAAAATCTCATGAAAGGGAGAACAACCCTGGTGATTGCCCATCGGCTTTCGACAATCAGCCATGCTGATCGCATTATCGTCCTTGTGGCCGGAGAGATCGTAGAAGAGGGGACCCACGAAACGCTGCTCGCGAAAAAAGGCGAATATTTTAAATTGTATAACATGCAGTTCAAGGACAACAATCTGTAATGCCGCATCCAGAGAAACCGCTAATATCAATCGAGAACATCACCGATAATCTGTACCGCATAACCCTCCCCATGCCCTTTCGTCTCCGTCCTGTCAATATTGCCGCCCTTGTGCATGAAAGGGGTGTGGCTCTGTTCGACACGGGGATGAATCTGGGGCATGCCTTCCCGGCGCTTGAAGGTTCTCTGAAGAAAATCGGTCGGTCGATTGAGGATATAGACCACATCTTTATCACCCATTGTCATGCCGATCACTGCGGCCTGGCCGGAAAGATCAAGGCGATCTCCGGGGCGGCCATCCACATGTCGGAGAGCGGCCGGCAGATTCTCCGCGACAATCACGATCATGCGCGGGTGGCCGACCGGGTCAGAACATTCTATATGGCGCAGGGGATGGCTGAAGACAAGGTAGACACGTATCTGATTTTTCTTCGGTATTTCAGACAGGCAACGGTTCCTTTTGAGGTGGACGAATGCCTGGCGCCGCATACGAAATACGTGATGGGCGGCACGGAATTTGAGGCAGTCCCGACCCCCGGCCACGCTCGTGACCACGTCTGTTATTTTTTCCCCAGCGAGGGGATACTCCTCGCCGGAGACCATCTCTTGCCTGAGAATCTTTTCAATCTCCGGCCGGATCTGTTCTGTCCCGATTTTCGTCCGGCGCAGGCCATGATTGACTCTCTGGCTCGCGTGGAAAATCTCCCCGTGACACGGGTTGTGCCCTCCCACGGGGATTCCTTTTCAAACCTGGCGCCGGTGGCCGCGGCGATGAAACGGATCTATGGAGAAAAAAAGAGGCGGATCCGTTCCATCCTCCGGGAAGAGCCCGGAACGGCCCTTCAGATATCCGAGGAACTCTTTGGCGGGAATCTGCCCGGCTTCGACGGGTTCCTCGCCCTGAACGAGACATATGCGCACCTCATGGAATTGAGGCACGAGGGGATAATCAGGGAATCCAGAAGCAACGGGCATTATGTGTACACTGCGCATTGCTGAATGATGCCTGACGGGAGAAAACAGATCCAGGCCTTGGAGTTCGGAGTAGGTGATGCCCAGAAATTACAAGGTGGCGGTTGTGGTTCCCAAATATGGCCTTGTAGGAGGAGGGGAACACTTCGCCCGGGAATTAACAGAACGTGTTGCCATGGACCGTCGCTATGATGTCCATGTCTTTGCCAACAAGTGGATGCCGCAATCCGACCGGATTACCTTTCACAAGGTCCCTATTATTACGTTCCCCAAGTTTTTAACCACTACCAGTTTTGCCTGGTTTGCAAACAGGAAGATCGAACAGATGCATTTTGACATTATCCATACCCATGACAGGATTTTCCGCGCCCACATATTTACCATGCACGGCGTTCCCCACCCCTTCTGGGTCAAGAGGGTGCGCAGAAAGCGGATGAGCCTTTTTGATTTCGCCACAAGCTGGGTAGAAAGAAAACTGGTGGAAAGTGGCCAGTGCCGGATGTTTCTTCCCGTATCCACTCTCGCCGAGGAGAAATTTCTTAATGAATTTCATGTCGACCCTGCACAGGTCCATGTTGTGCACCCGGGCGTCAATCTTGATACGTTTCTCAAACCTGATCGGAACAGGTGCCGGCAAGAAATACGAAGACGGTTTAACATAGACGAAAGCGATACGGTCATTCTATTCGTGAGTATGAATTTCGAGCTCAAAGGATTGGATAACCTCCTCGCTGCAACGGCTATGGCAAAATCGGAGCATCCGTCCCATAAACTGAAGATACTGGTCATTGGAAAAGGCAATCAGAGAAAATATGGAAGCTTGGCTGAGAGCATGGGCATAGGAGGGAATGTTATCTTCGGAGGAGTATGGGAACAAGATATCGAGCAGGTTTATCTGGCAGCCGATATCTTTGCCATGCTTTCCCGGTTTGATACGTTCGGCATGGCGGTGTTGGAAGCCATGTCGGCTTCACTGCCCGTGATTATTACAGAAACCGTCGGCGCGAAAGATCTGGTTGAGGACGGAGTCAATGGGTTTATCGTCGACCGGGACGATATCCATGCAATAAGCAACAAGATCGGCTTTCTGCTGGGAGCCGAAAACCGAGAAAAGATGGGGCGGAAAGCGTACCTGGTAGCAGCACAAAACACATGGGACCGGGCCTCCGAACGTTTATTGGATATTTATCAAAGAGTTGCAGGGAACTGATCGTATGTTTGTAAAGGGGGAGACTATCCCGAAAGATACC
>CAZAST010000228.1:0-3866 GCA_964487805.1 uncultured Syntrophaceae bacterium | reverse complement strand
CGAACGAAATACTGTATATTCCCATAATAGCACGAGTTGTAAATCTCACTCGTTATCAAGGCGTCGATATCGATGGATTCAGTTATACCTATCGTAACAAACAAGGAGAGTATTTGTTTAATGGTGTTGAAGCTGTAGATACGTCGGCTCTTTTTGATGAATTCTTGATGCCATATCACATAGAAAACGGTACTCTGTTCAGCCTTATTCATTTCGATGATGATAAGGTGGAGTTGAAGATCAATGACTTTACTGTCAACAAACTAGGTTTGAGGACTATAGTTTTCTCATATCTTGCTGCTGATGATTCAACTGACCCGGTTGACATATCAGAGCTAATCGATTCCACACGTCAAGAAGTGATCAAGCTAAATCAAGATAATCAAGCTCAGATAGCTGCATATCAGATTAGAATCATTGACGTTAAAGATGAGCCACTACTTATTTATGAGTACGATGTAGTGTTGCAAAATGAGTACTGGTGGCAAAAATAAAGACCGGTTGTTTTCCATTGCAATCATCATTCAATCTAGTGGTACTATTGGGGTAAGGTGTTCACTGGATGTGACTCAGGAGGATGAATAGAGTGAATAAAAAACTATTACTGGCCGTGACACTACTGTGCTTGGTATGCCTGGCAGCCTGTGCTCCGGAAACTTCACCGGTTGACAAATATCCCTATCCTTTGCCAACCACTGAAGCATGGCTGGACGTTCCGGAAGAGAACGTGATGACAGACCCGTCAACCACGTTAACAGTCAGAACAGGAGAGAAATTTGCAGTTGGCTATGACAGGCCCGATGGAGAATACGCGAAGATTGATCAAGCATACGATGATACAACAGTACGGTTAGTTGAACGGCATTTCATCGGACAATCCATTCCCGTTTACATATGGTTTTTGTTTGAAGCAGTGGGATCAGCGACGACAACAATCACAGTAAATCAGTATACACATCTTTCCCTGCTACTGGAAAAACAAACGGAATACACAATCATCATTGAGTAACGGGTGACGCATACACGAACAGCAGAAGGGATGAGTCAGATGAAAACGGGGAAAATCAGACCCGTATTGAACAGACACACCATCGTTTTGTCGTCTTCAACAAGCAGGATACACATAATTCGTACTCAATTTTTCAACGGGTTCAAAATCTATATGACATTTCAATGATTTTTCAATGTTTCATCAATGTTCATATGCTACACTATAGAGAGGTAGCGAATATTATCTAATTAAGTATACTCTATGAATATTAGAATTAGTCGCCGTTTCATATCAATTACTATTGTACTCGTGATAGCGCTGGTGGTGTTGATTTTGGCGCTCGTGAAACCATGGAGCAACCCTCTCTCGGCTGATGATTTACTGGAACGTGTCAAGGTAATGCCGTCATCAGCAGGAATCAAAACATACCGGATTGATGATAGTACCAGAGAGATTATTCACGGTAATGAAACCATCGTAAATACTCGGGTATCATATTCGTCTCCTGACAGTGTTCATTATTTACGTTCCACCCAAGATTCCACTGCTGAAATAATCAGCCTCGGAGACATCTGTTATCAAAAACAGACCGGCATAACGCCAGAGCCTGGTTTTGTTGTCTCAATTGTGAGTGTATCCGACACTCCAATAGAAACAGCACTCATGGAAATAGTCACGAATCTCAGTACCGCCGAACGCTTGCCGGATGAAGAGGTGAATACTACTCCGTGCTACTATATCCGGGGTAATTATTGGCCTTATTCAGTTGAAGAGCTTTTGGAACATGTGCGTAATGGCAATTCAGAAAAAGAAGATGAAATTCAGGCTATCCTGGAAAATATGCTCCAGGATGATGTCATAACAGTAGATATCTGGATAAACAAGTATAACTACAACCTGGCAAAGATTCAAATGGATTCCAGTCATCAGTCTGGAAACCGGCAATCCTATCTGAAAACTACCTATTATGACTTTGGACAGCCAATGAATATCACCGCTCCACTGGACGAAAACAGTAATCTGCTACCTGGTTGGAATATTGTGAATGATTGTGATTATGGCTTGTAGTCAGTCTGGATGTTTTTCTCAAGTAATAATACAGAGATGCAATACTGCTGATTAAACGCTCGGGGGGTTTGGCATCTTGTGGTATGCGGCCAGGGGCGGTAATTGAACAAAGTGATAGAAGCTACGAATTGAATTACGGATTCACTCACAAATGAAATCGAAAAAAGTTTCTAAAATATTACTGATACTTACTTTAGCTCTTTCTTTCGGGCCACTGCTATATTTTGCAGGTTATATTCTGGTGATTAGTTTACAGCTCTTCCCAGGGTATTTCCATTTTTGGCCGTCGGCTTCGGGATACGGGTTGATTTGGGGTTTTGTAGCCTTTATCGTGGCGATTTATTCTCTTTATAATCGTAAACGGGGTGGGGTAATTGCTATCATTATCGGGATTCTTTTTATCGTTCCAGTCATCTTGAGGCATCATTACGCAGACCTTTATGTGCCGATAGCCAGCGTCTATACAGTTGGGGGCATGGTAAACCTGGTATATTCAAAACTATATGAGTTTTGGAATTGGTAGCTGTTTGGCAAGTGATATTGTGAGAAACTCTTAGTGAAAAAGATGAAATTAGCACTGATGCAAGGACAGTGAGGAATGTTTCGGCTATATTGGAAAGTGCGGCATTTATGAAAATAATTCTTATCATACTCTTATCATTGTTGCTACTACTTTCGGTATCTTGTGCAAGCGATGATACTACCAGTGCAAGCGATGATACAACCGAGTTTCTTCCGACGCTCATGACGGTCACGACGCGTGACGTGCCTGATCCTGCTCCGGTTCCCTGGGAAAATGTCCCGGTTTACACCGAGCAAACGTATGAAATTGAGGTTATGGCGGGCGAGGAGTTTGCTATCGGGATGTTGGCGTCTTTACCACCTGTTACATTTACCGAGCGTTATGAACGTGATTTCCTTGAACTGGTGGAAACCAGCATGGTGCACTATGTTCCCGGTGATGATTATGCGAAGGCTACCGATTGGTACCTTTTTAAAGCTGTCAAAGCAGGCATTACCGAACTATCTTTTCAATATCCTATGGCATATCTGAAGATATTTAAAATCATAATCCGTTAGCTATCATTCCCGGTCGTTACCGAGTCTTGATCTAGTAAAGGAGACTACCGAGTGGCGGCAGCCGCAGTTATTTACTGCTCATGATTGTGGGTTTTCACCTTTGGTCAGTGACTATTTGCGTTGAGAAGGGAATGCAAATTACTTGAAGAGTATCCGAATTACCAATCTTGTTATTCCGCTCGTTGCGATAATAACGGGTGTTAGCAGTGCGCTGCTGGCATACAATTGCCATAACGTATTTTTTGTTTTAATCCCGCTCTGGTCGTTTGTATTGGGTTATTTCACCAATTGGCGGGTTGGTTTACTTTCTGGTTTCTTGCTCTTTGTCAGCTACACAACCATAATTTCATTCATACATAATCCACTGAGTAGCAGCATCGATTTGAGGTTTACTCTCCCGTATGATTACCTGGCTAATTTTCTGTTCGGCGGTTTTTCCCTTGTCCTGATTGGCGGTTTTGCTCCTTATATCAGAAAACAGGGACTCAAACACTGGAAATCCATACTCGTATTTGGCTTGATGGCAATCGTTATTGTATATAGTATCATTTCTTCACTTCCACGATACCAGCTAACTTATGATGGCAGAGTTCGTTTACTGGAGACTGGCGAAATCAGTGAGGCTTATTTACCATTTCCTGTGGCTCCATATAAAAATCTTGAGCTTTATGAAAATACAGTTTCGCCCCAGGGATATACATACGAAAGTGTGGACACCGTCTATGGA
>CAZAST010000227.1:0-3871 GCA_964487805.1 uncultured Syntrophaceae bacterium | reverse complement strand
GACTCTACCTGAAAGAAATCCTTAACGAGGAACGGGGGAGCATAGGCAGTTCGGCGCGGAGAGCCGGAATCACCACTCGCCAGTTGTCAAAACTCATGAATCGGTACAGCCTTCACAAAGAAGATTTCAAGACACCGAAAGAAACTTTGCGGCAGTAGCATGTACAGCCGATTGACATAATCGGAACTTGAAGTGCCTGTTTAGTCTCAAGGGAAACTCATAGTTCCGCTTTCTAATGTTACACTCTAATATCAATTAGTTACCATTCATTATCAAAAGAGTTGTTCCCTCTCTTTCCAAATACAAGAACTACCCGTTCCTGTTCACCCAGCGTTGTCAAAATGTTTCGGCAATAAAAAAAAGAGGTTATATCTATGGCATAATATTTGCTTAATGGCGAGGGAATGCAATTACCACGGAATCAGATCAATAATTCCAATGAGAGGGGGTATGTAGCTATGAAAGCACAGGATGTCTGTATCGAGGATGGTGAGCCTCCTGACGGTAGGCCCGCGTCTATGTGTATTGAAACGGTTCACGTAGACGCTCGAACGGGTCAAACAGGAAAAACGGGACGATCTCGTGTCCCACGATTTACAACTGTTTCGGGATTTTTGACAAACTCCGCGACCTTGCGGTTCCGGAGAACCTTTTACAAAGATGTGAGCGCCATTGATTGGAATGACTGGCGCTGGCAGCTTCGTCACCGGATTACCACACTGGAAGAACTGGAAGGGATGTTTCGCCTCAGCGGCAATGAACGTGCCGCTCTCAGCGATCAAGGTTCGGCGCTTCCATTCGCTGTCACTCCTTACTACGCAAGCCTTCTGAACCCTGACGATCCTTCAGACCCCTTGCGGCGGTCGGTAATACCAACCATGGCCGAAAGGATCAAAACCCGAGGGGAGAATGAAGATCCCCTGGGGGAGGAAAATCACCTGAAGGTTCCTGGACTTGTTCACCGCTATCCGGACAGGGTCCTCTTTCTCCTGACCGACTCCTGCTCCACCTACTGCAGATACTGCACACGGTCGCGAAGAGTAGGAAACGCTCAAGACAGAAGTCTGTCAACAGAAAAATGGATCAAGGCTCTCGAATATATCGAATCCAACCCGTCGGTTCGGGACGTTCTGCTGTCGGGGGGCGATCCGTTGACCCTTCCCGACGATACGCTGGAATGGCTCCTGACGAAGCTGCGACGGATTCCCCACGTCGAAGTGGTGAGAATCGGTACAAAGACTCCTGCTGTCTTGCCCCAACGGATAACTCCCGCCCTCTGCAAGATGTTGGCGAAATTCCATCCCCTCTGGATGAGCATCCATTGCACCCATCCCGCAGAGCATACGGAAGAAATGAAAAGGGCCTGTGAAAGACTCGCGAACGCTGGTATCCCCCTGCAGAGTCAGACGGTCCTGCTTTCCGGGATCAATGACAATGTCGATACCATGCGCCAGCTGGTTCACGGACTGGTTAAGATGCGTGTCAGGCCCTATTACATCTTCCAGTGTGATCCGATTATTGGGTCGGGACATTTCAGGACCCCCGTTGAAAAGGGGCTGGAGATTATCAAGGGACTGCGGGGCTACACAAGCGGGTTCGCGGTTCCCACATACGTCATCGACTGCCCGGGCGGAGGCGGGAAAGTCCCTCTGATGCCTGATTATGTTATGGGGCGCGACGGCGACGATGTCGTTTTGAAAAACTATGAGGGCAATCTCTATCGATATTTCGATGGCGATGCGGATCCGATTCATTGAAGTCAGATTTGTAAGGAGCAACTCAGGGAATGAGGGTTGGAATCACCTATGATCTCCGCGATGATTATCTCCGCGCCGGATATGGAGAGGAAGAAACGGCGGAGTTTGACCGCGGAGACACCATCGACGCGATAGAAAAAAGCCTTGGTGAACTGGGATACGACCCGGTCCGCATCGGCAATGTGAAAGCCCTTGTTGAACGATTAAGCCGCGGCGAACGCTGGGACATGGTGTTCAACATTGCCGAGGGTCTCCGGGGATACGGCAGAGAGGCGCAGGTTCCCGCGCTCCTTGAGGCCTATGACATACCCTACACCTTCTCTGATCCGCTCATACTGTCCCTTACACTGCACAAAGGAATGGTTAAAAGGGTGGTGCGTGATCTGGGTATTCCAACTCCTCCTTTCTGTATTGTGGAAAGGGATGGCGATATTTCTTCCGTTGACCTCTCCTTCCCTCTTTTTGTCAAACCCATGGCGGAAGGAACGGGAAAGGGAATCGACGCCGCTTCAAAGATTATGAACCGGCAATCTCTCAAGGACGCGTGCAGGAGACTTCTGCGGGAGTACCGGCAGGCGGTTCTGGTGGAAACCTTTCTCCCCGGCCGGGAGTTTACCGTTGGAATACTGGGGACCGGAAAAGATGCGGTTTCACTCGGCGTCATTGAAGTTGTTCTGAAAGACAATGCCGAGCCTGAGGTGTACTCCTACGAAAACAAAGAGCGTTTCAAGGAACGGGTTGAATACCATTTGGTGCATGACAAGACGGCAAAGCAAGCTGAGGAGACAGCACTCGCAGCCTGGCGCGGACTGGGGGGCAGAGACTCGGGGCGGATTGATCTGCGCGCCGACGCGTCAGGCATTCCGAGTTTCATGGAGGTAAACCCCATCGCCGGACTCCACCCGGAAAATTCCGATCTCTGTATCATCGCCACAAAAAAAGGTATGACATATACGCAGCTTATCGAGGCGATTATGAACTCGGCCCAGAGCCGATTGAACGGCAACAGGCCATGAAAAAAAAGCTGATAGGGCTCGTACACAATGTCCCTCCCACAGGACCATACTCCTTTTCGGAAGCTTCCAGCGATGTGATGACGCAGGTTGCAGCAGTTGAAGAGAGCCTTCACACCATTGGTTACGCATCGAAGAGAATCCCCTTTTCAAGAAATATGGATGCGTTTCTTGCAACGCTTCGTGAAGAGCCGGTAGACATGGTTTTCAACCTGTGCGAGACGGTTGATGAGAATCCCCTCTTTTCAGGACACGCTGCGGCCGTCCTCGAACTTCTTGGTGTCCCCTTCACCGGTTCACCCTCGTGGGCGATTACCTACACCATGGACAAGGCCATGGCAAAGCGGATATTAAAGGCCTGCGGGATACGGACCCCTGAATATGTTACCTACGATGATTCAGCCGGGTTCGATGTCTCCGGTCTTTCTTTTCCGGTTATCGTAAAACCGCGATTCGAAGATGCCAGTATCGGGATCGATCAGGAATCTATTTTTGATAGCAAAGCCGCGTTGCAGGAAGAGCTTCCCACCCTTTACGAACGGTTCGGCCACCTCCTTGTGGAGGAATACCTGGACGGACGAGAATTCAATGTTTCCCTCTTCGGGTATCCCTCGGCAGATTTAATGCCCATAGCCGAGATAGATTTTTCCGCCTTTGACGATGGACTTCACCGCATCGTGGGCTACCGGGCCAAATGGGATGAATCATCGCCGGAATATCATAACGCCATCAGGGTATTCCCTGATCACATCCCCTCCCCTCTTCTTCAGTCGCTCCAAAGAATCGCTCATGAGTGTTTTCACACCTTCATGCTTCGGGATTACGCGCGAGTGGATATCAGGACTGATCGGCACAATAACCCCTGCGTGCTCGAAATCAACGCGAATCCATGTATCAGCCCGGACGCGGGATTCGTCGCCTCTCTCGAACGGGCGGGGATCAATTATACGGAGATGGTGCGACATTTTGTAGACTTCATGTCGCTCCGGTTGAACTGATATGATCAAACCAATCACATGCCAGGATAGAAAAAATATTCTTGCCCTGCTGAAGGAGACCGGCGTCTTCAATCAATCCGAGATTGCTGTTGCAATGGAATTG
>CAZAST010000226.1:0-3880 GCA_964487805.1 uncultured Syntrophaceae bacterium | reverse complement strand
GCTGCAGCACGCGGATTCCGCCGAGGGCGATGGGGATCAGCACCAGGCCGACGGCCAGCAGGTTGAGCCGCTGGACGTTGCCGTTCGGCAGGGTGTTGTCGATGAGATCACGCAGGATGAGCTGTCAAGCATCTTCTGGTTTATTGTAGGATGGGGATTCCTCCTCAGTCTCTCCTGCATTGCCATTGCCTACCCGACCGCCGCGGTCTTCCGCAACGAGAGTCTGATCCCCCTCACTCAGTCGATGGCGATCATCTTTATGCTGGGGGCCTTGATCATTGTTCCGCAGAATATCCTCCTGCGCGAATTGAAATTCAAGGTTACCGGTCTCATCGAGGCTACGTCTGTAATCATATCCTGCATCAGTATGATCATCATGGCATCGCTGGAGAGCGGCGTCTGGACGCTGATCGGGGGGAATATCGTGAGGACGGCGTGTCGGGCTGTTCTCGTCATGTCTTTTTCGGGATGGCGACCGCGGCTCAGTTTCGGGTTTGATCGATTGAAGCCCTATCTCCATTACGGCATTCATGTGGCGATTGGCAATTCCCTCTATTATTTCTACACGAAGAGCGATTGCTTCTTCGCCGGGCGCATGCTGGGCGCCTCGAAGCTGGGCTACTATTCCATGGCTCTGCAACTGGCGGTTATTCCCACTGACAAGGTTATTTCGCTGATAAACCGCGTTTCCTTCCCTCTCTTTTCACGGTGCCAGAATGACCCGAAGACCTTTAACGATTTTTTCCTTAAGATGGTGAAAATCCTGGGGATCATCGCGCTGCCCCTTTACTGTGGTGGGATATTTATCGCGGATGAGGTGATCCTCGCTCTCCTCGGTGCCAAATGGATGGATGCGATCATGCCGTTCAAGATGCTGTGCGTCGCTCAGATATTCGTGGCCCTGGCGTCTGTGAATGCGATCGTTTACAACGCGAAGGGACTACCGAGGGTAAATGCCTACTTCAATCTGATCAATGTCATTCTGCTCCCTCTTTCGTTCTTTGTGGCCGCCCGCTACGGTCTGATCTATGTGGCGATACCGTGGATAACCGTTCATCCTCTCATACGGATCGTGCAGACCTGGATGACGCTTCGGCTTCTTGCCCTCCGGATCACATCCTATCTCAAGGCGATCAGCCACCCTGTGTATGCCGTCCTGTCCATGATGGCGGTTCTGGTTTTTTTCCGGTCTGTCTATTTTGATGTTTTTGTTCCTCAGCAGGGGCCGGACGTCATCTATATCTTCGCCACCCTTGTTATAGGTGCCGCTTCATATGTGGGATACTATGCTCTTTTCCAGCGCAACGTGATATCAGCGCTGTGGGAACTGGTGCTGCGCCGTAATCGGCCCATGCCGCAGGATGATACGAAGGTGGAGGTATAGGAGAAGATATGTGGTGTATATTGACGCGGATATATTCCCCTGTTATGGTATGTAATGCCTGCCGTTAGACACCAGAAGGGGCCGCATTCGGGAGAAACCGAAAAAGATGTTTCATGAAAATGAGGGTATCTGAATGATCACGCGGGAGATGCCCATCCAAGCCGCTGAGAGGAAAGAAGCGGCGGCCAGTCACAGCGGATGGTTTTTTATTGCCGTTCTGTACCTGATTGTCGATTTCGCGCGCCCTCAGGACGTTATTCCCTTCCTCGGATTTCTCCGGCCCGGGGCGGTCACTATTGTGCTTCTTACGGGATGCGTGGTGTTCAGCGGCAAGATTTATCTTACGTGGAGTCGTCAGACGCGGCTTATCTGGGCCTTTATCCTCCTCCTCTTTATCCATGTTCCCTTTGCCAAGAACAATTATTATGCCCTCATGACCGGGTGGGGGATGCTGAAATTCATGCCCTTTATCCTCTCCGTTGTTATCTTGGTTGATTCGACAGGACGCCTGAGAAGGCTCTTTGTTATCAATGTTCTCATCATGGCCTATGTCAGCTTTTACGGAATTACCCATGGCGGAAAAGGGTCCGGCGGATGGTTCCATGACGAGAACGAAATCGCCCTGTATGTGAACATGATGCTCCCCTTCGTCGTTCACCTCTATTACCACGAGAGGGTGAAGATAAAGAAATTGCTGTATATCGGAGTGCTTGTTCTGGGGATTGCGACCATCATTACTTCCTTCTCCCGGGGCGGGCTTGTGGGCCTCATCGCCATGGTCGCCGTCGCGTGGCTGATAAGCCGCCACAAGGTCAGGATGTTCGTTGTGATATGTCTGGCCGCCTTTGCGTTTTTTGCATACACCAGCCAGGAATACCGGGTGGAGATGTCCACAATAACGGACACGAAGTCCGGGACGATCCACGGAAGAATGCTGACATGGGAGGCGGCGACGGACATGTTCCTCAATTATCCCTTCGGAGTTGGTGGGAACAACTTCCCCGTCAGGTTCGAGGAATATCAGCCGGAGGAATTTCGCCGCGGCATGTGGGGACGCACCGCTCACTCGCTGTGGTTCACCCTGCTGCCGGAGCTGGGGATTCCGGGGATCATCATCTATTTCATGCTCCTATCGGTTAACTTGAAAGAACTCCTCGTTTTGGTGAGGCTGAGGTATGAGCATGATCCCGACCTCGCGTACCTACACACCCTGTCCCTCGCCTTTCTGGCTTCGGCGGCGGGTTTCTTCGCATCCGCCTCAGGCCTTTCCGTTCTCTACTACCCGCATTTCTGGTACCTGACGGCGATGTTTGTCGCAACGAAACGGGTCGCTGAAGCCAGGTTTGAGTCCCCCGGCAATCACGTCGTGGAGGCTGCTCCCTCCCCGGTATGCGGGTATCCCGGCAGGACGGGTGCCGCATGATGAAGAAACCCCTGAAGCAAAGAAGCATTCCCTGAGGCAGACAATTGCCGACTACAGTATGAATATCAAGTCCGCCCAACAATGGTTGATCCTTGCTATCCCCATGGCAACGGCGCTTTCTGCGGGTTTGTTCTTTATTGCCAACGCGAAGATTGTCGCGGAAGTAATCTCGGGGTATGCGTTTTTCATCGTCCCGGGTTATGTGTATTTCAGTGTCAGAGGAGACCGGCCCTTCCTGGCCTTGGTCTATGGCGCACCACTGGGGATCGGGGTAACCGGGCTGGTTATCCTCGTCATCGTGGCGAAGGCGGGGTGGCACATCTCCGCTCTGCTGTCCGGTTATATCGGGATAATTCTTCTTCTGACCGCCTTGGCCTATTTGTCGAAGAGAAAAGATGAGGCTCTCGTTCCGGGAGATAGTCCTGTTATCCCGGTTTCGGTTGCCCTGTTCGTTGCCTTCTACCTTATTACGGTCATCACGGTGCCCTTTTCGAATGCGGGCGTTCTGACGGACAAGGGATATGCCTTTACCGGCCTCTTCGGGCACGATTACATTCTGCGCGCGCTGACCGCGGTTGCCCTCTCGTACGGCATCCCCCCCGACAACTACTACTATGCGGGGATGAAGATGCACAACTACTACTTTCTCTGGTACACCCTCCCGGCATTCGTATATAACCTCGGCGGCAGGGCGGATGACATCAGAAAGATCGTCTCGGTCGTCTCGATACTCAATATCCCCTTCTTCTTCTCTATCCTGCTCCTGAAGCTCGCCGAAATGGTCACCGATGGGAACAGGGGTGTGATCCTGAAGAAAGGGCGGCTCCTCCTCGCCGTGTCCGTGCCTCTCTTCTTCTGCTCGTATCACTGGGTATTTTTCCTTTTGAAATGGATAGCGAACCGGGTGGATATGGTCTTGCTGAACGCCGTAGCCGATCAGATGAGCTATACCTCGCAGTCATGGACGAGGATCATTCTCTTTGAGCCCCAGTTTCCACTGGCTGTCATGATGATCATCCTCGTGATGATGATCATTCGAGAAAGTCCGTCGTGTTCCCGCGGGATCGTTCTGG
>CAZAST010000225.1:0-3898 GCA_964487805.1 uncultured Syntrophaceae bacterium | reverse complement strand
TAGACAACGTCCGCAGGGTCTTGCCCGTTCTCATCCCCCCCGGGGACTACGAAACGCTGGGGGGGTTTCTCCTGTACAAGATGGGGCGGATTCCCCGGAGGGGAGAAAGCTTCAAGTATGACGCGGCCACGTTTGTCATAGAGGATGCCGATATGAAAGTGATCCGTGAGGTCCTGGTCATGCTCCCCCCCGGCATGGAACTGCTCAGATAGAAAGGCGCCGCCATATGAACGAACTGAGAAGAAAGCAGGAACTGGCAGCTATCATCCTGGCCGCCGGGAAGGGGACGCGAATGAACTCAGACCTGGTGAAGGTGCTCCACCCCCTATGCGGCAGGCCCATGATCTGGTATGTGACGGCTCTTGCCCAGAGTCTCGGGGCGTCAAAGACGGTGGTTGTCGTTGGACACCAGGCCCAGAAGGTGATGGAAGCACTGGAGGGACAGGACCTGATCTACGCCTTGCAGGACCATCAACTGGGCTCCGCCCACGCCGTTCAACAGGCTCGGCAGGATCTTCGCGACTTTGACGGCGATGTCTTTATACTCTGCGGCGATGTTCCGCTTCTCCGCCCGGCGACGCTGGAAGCCCTTCTGGAACGTCACCGGTCCCGCGGGTCCGCCATCACCGTTATGACCGCCCTGCCGGATGATCCGGGCAGTTACGGCAGGGTAGTGAAGAGCGAAGCTGGCGACGTCCTCAGGATCGTGGAAGCGCGCGATGCCACCCCCGAAGAAAAGGAGATCCGGGAAATAAACACGGGCATATACTGCGCCGACAGAGTCTTTCTCTTCGACGCCGTCGGCAGGATCGGGAACACAAACGCCCAGGGCGAGTTCTACTTTACCGACATCTTTGAAATCGCCGTGAGAGACCAGCGCAAAACCGGGGCCTATGTATTAGATGATCCCGAAGAGGCGATGGGAATCAACACCATCGATGACCTGCGCCGCGCGGAACAGATCATGAAAACGAGATGGCACGATGCGGTTTGATAGAAACAAGCCGACTGTGTTATCCTGCGAGCGGGGAAAAGTTTGCGCCCCCCGAAGCACTTTGCGATTGACTTGCAATGGGAGAGTTGCTAGGAAAAGCGCTTTCGAAAATTAAGTGTTCTTTGTGAGGAGGAGTAACATGGAAGCCAAAAAGCTTGTCATCTGGTTCAAAGAGATAAAGCTGGAAGATATCCCGCAGGTCGGGGGCAAGAACGCATCCCTCGGCGAAATGAGACGGGAACTTCCGGCAAAAGGTGTCAACATACCGGACGGCTTTGCCGTAACCGCCGAAGCGTACCGCTACCTCTTGGAGTCCGCCGGGATCGGTCAGGAAATCGAACGCATTCTCTCCGATCTGGATACCCACGACATGCATAACCTCGGCGAAAAGGGAGAGAAAATCAGGTCCATTATCTATAATGCCCCCATGCCGGACGATCTCAAACAGGCAATCCTCGAAGCCTACGGTCATCTCTGTGAAGAGTACGGGGAAGATACCGATGTGGCCGTCAGGTCTTCAGCCACGGCTGAGGACCTTCCCGATGCCAGTTTCGCGGGCCAGCAGGAAACATATCTTAACATCAGGGGGAAGGATGCCCTTATCGATGCCTGCAAACGATGCTTCGCCTCCCTCTTTACCAACCGCGCCATCTCGTATCGTGAGGACAAGGGTTTTGACCATCTGTCGGTCGCTCTTTCCATCGGCGTCCAGAAGATGGTCCGTTCCGATATGGCGGCATCCGGCGTCATCTTTTCCATCGACACGGAATCGGGATTCAAAGACGCCATCCTCCTCACCGGAGCCTACGGCCTGGGAGAACTGGTAGTCCAGGGAACGGTCAACCCCGATGAATTTTATGTCTTCAAACCAACCCTCAAGACCGGCCACAGACCGATCCTCCAGAAAAAGCTGGGAACCAAGGAAGTCAAGATGATCTACGCGTCGGGGAAGGAAGAGCCTGTCGAGATCGTCCCGGTCCCGGAAGATGAAAGGAAGCAATTCTGCATCAGCGAGGATGAGATTCTCAAGCTCGCCGAATGGACTGCCATCATCGAGGATCACTACTCACAAAAAGCCGGGTTTTTCAAACCCATGGATATCGAGTGGGGAAAGGATGGCCGCACGGGCGAGCTTTTCATTCTGCAGGCCCGTCCTGAAACCGTCCAGTCGCAGCGGGACGTGAATGTTCTGGAGAGTTACAAACTTGCCGAGACGGGAACGGTGCTGGTGACGGGGACGGCCGTGGGCTCGAAGATCGGATCGGGGCCTGCCCATATCATAGAAAACGCCAGCGAGATCAAGAGGTTCAAGAAAGGGGAAGTCCTGATCACCGATATGACCGACCCCGACTGGGAACCGATCATGAAGATCGCCGCCGCCATCGTCACGAACAAGGGCGGGAGAACCTGCCACGCCGCGATTATCAGCAGGGAACTGGGTGTCCCCTGCATCGTGGGAACGGGCGATGGAACCAAGAAACTCAAGAATGTCAGGGAGGTAACGGCGTCGTGTGCCGAAGGAGAGGCGGGAAACGTCTATGAGGGAATCCTGAAGTACGACGTCAAAACGATCAACCTGGAACGCATGGAGCGCCCCAAGACCAACATCATGATGAATGTGGGCAATCCCGATATCGCCTTTAAGGTGTCCCACATCCCCAATGACGGGGTCGGTCTGGCGCGGCTTGAGTTTATCATCAGCAACTTCATCCAGATACATCCCATGGCGCTGGTCCAGTTTGACACCCTGCCGGATGAGAAGACGAAAAAAGAGATCGAGAGCCGTACCATGGGATACGCGAACAAGGGCGATTTCTTCGTTGACAAGCTGGCCCAGGGGGTCGCGAAGATAGGAGCGGCCTTCTATCCCAACGATGTCATCGCCAGGATGAGCGATTTCAAGAGCAACGAATACGCCAACCTGATCGGCGGGCCCCTCTTCGAGGTGGAGGAGGAAAATCCCATGATCGGCTTCCGGGGGGCTTCCCGGTACTATGACGACCGCTACCGGGCGGGGTTCGATCTCGAATGCAAGGCCATGTTGAAGGTGCGCAACGAAATGGGGCTCTCCAACGTGAAGCTGATGATCCCCTTCTGCAGGACCGTTGATGAGGCCGCCAAAGTCGTCGAGGTCATGGCGAAAAACGGGCTCGTCCAGGGGGAGAACGGTCTCGAACTCTACATGATGGTCGAGATCCCCAGCAACGTTGTCCTGATTGAAGAGTTCGGGAAGATCTTTGACGGCTTTTCCATCGGTTCGAACGACCTGACCCAGCTCACTCTGGGGCTGGACAGAGACTCCGCTCTGGTATCGCATATCTTCGATGAGCGGAATCAGGCGGTGAAGACCCTGGTGCGGGACGCGATCGCCAAAGCGAACAAGATGGGGAAGAAAATCGGGATCTGCGGCCAGGCGCCGAGCGATTATCCCGAGTTTGCCGAGTTCCTCGTTGAGTGCGGGATCAACAGTATCTCCCTTATTTCCGACACCGTTATTGAAACAACACTGAAAGTGCTGGAGACCGAAAAGGCGATGGGGAGGTAGCGACTTTCCCAAGGATGACAAAAGGGGATGCGGATTGCCGCATCCCCTTTTCAGTATGTGTCAGAGTAGATCTGTAAGCCGAGTTCTGTCTCCCGTTCCGGCTGACCGGCACGGGCGATGATCATTCATCTGGGACGGCAGTTGCCTGCCGCCTCGAGCAACCTACCCGGAAACCTCGGACGGGCCGCCCTCAACGTTTCCCTATTTGGTCTTGCTCCGGATGGGGTTTACCGTGCCTTTCCCGTCACCGGGAAAGCGGTGAGCTCTTACCTCGCCTTTTCACCCTTACCCCGAAAAAAAATCGGGGCGGTATATTTTCTGTGGCACTTTCCTTAGGGTCGCCCCCAGTCGCCGTTAGC
>CAZAST010000224.1:0-3903 GCA_964487805.1 uncultured Syntrophaceae bacterium | reverse complement strand
TTTTGTAGACTTCATGTCGCTCCGGTTGAACTGATATGATCAAACCAATCACATACCAGGATAGAAAAAATATCCTCGCCCTGCTGAAAGAGACCGCTGTCTTCAATCAATCGGAGATTGCCGTGGCGATGGAACTGGTCGATCTGGTGCTCGCAAAGAAAGATAACGGCGACTATCAGACTTTTTCCTACCATGACGACGACAATCAGTTCAGGGGCTATATCTGCTTCGGTCCCATACCGATGACGGATTGCCGGTATGACCTGTACTGGATAGCCGTTGATAAAAAGGCACGGGGCAAGGGAATCGCTGAGGAACTTGTGGCCTTTATGGAGAGACAGGTTGCCCGAAACGGTGGCGGGAAGATATACGTTGATACCGCCAGCACCCCTCCCTATGGAGCAGCGCGCGGGTTCTATGAAAAACAGAGATATTCCCCTGTGTGCGTCCTGGATGATTTCTACCGGAAGGGTGACAGCAAGATAATCTTCATGAAAGATATCGAAGCGTCAAACTGAGAAAATCTTCTCCCCATCCACCGTGAGACGTAAAAAAAGAGACGCTTCGGAAAATTTCTTGATTTATATAATCATAATGATAGAGTCCTGCCATTATATTTCCTGATTCGCTTTCCAAGAAATTATAGCAACTTAAAAGACTACGAGGAAATCATGAAAATGCGTTCAAAACTGTTAGCCGCGATACTGTCTGTTCTGATCTGCACGACCATCTTTCTTGCCTGCTCACAGCAGGATGAAGCACCCTCCGTCCAGAGCGGCAAGAACGCCGTCATACCCATAGACGTCGCCGGAGTAGAAGAATTAGTAAAAACAAGAGGATGCCCCTTGATGCTGGTTGTCATGGCGTCATGGTGCGCCCCCTGCCGGGCCGAATTGCCGACGCTCCAGAGAATGCATGAGAAGTACAAGGACAGAGGCCTTCAGATCGTCGGCGTCAGCCTTGATATAGGTGGCCCTTCGGCGATGCAGCCCCTTGTGGACCAGATGAATGTAACCTTTCCCGTCTACTGGGGGGGCGAGAAGGTGGGCACACACTACCAGATTTCCGGCATCCCCCTCACCTATCTCATAAGAAACGGTCAAGTGGTGGAATCGGTCCTCGGTAAACGCGATGAAGCGTTTATCGAGGAGAAAATCGTAACCCTGCTGGATGCATGCGAAAAGGAAGGGACGAAGAGCTGACTTCGATTCCTCCAAAAAAGGAATGGTTTTTCGGCATGGAGCATACAAGAAAAAGCGGTTTCATTCTGCTTCTCCTCTTTGTGATATTCTTCGTTATCGGTATTAACACGGGGGAAGTGGCTGCGGTCTGGGAGAAAGCCGTCAATATCTGTTTAAGCTGCATAGGTATCGGATAATGTTCGTCTTACGCCGATGGATACAAGCGGCGGCGGCCGCTCTCAGCAACGCGTATCTCCTCTTTCCCTTTACCAGAAACATCTATCAGGGAAGATTGAAATCGGTCTGCGTTCCGGGACTGAACTGTTATTCCTGCCCGGCAGCGACCGGCGCCTGCCCCCTGGGTTCTCTTCAGACGATTCTTGCCACGGTCAGGCCGAGCGTCAAGGCGGGCAATGCTCATATCGGCCTGTACGTACTTGGGATTCTGGGGGTTATTGGGAGCCTGGTGGGTCGCATGCCCTGCGCGTGGCTGTGCCCCTTTGGCCTCCTCCAGGAGATGATCCACAAAATCCCTTCGCGGAAGATCGAAATCCCCCACTGGATGATCTATATCAAGTACGCGTTCCTGGCGCTCTTCGTGATTCTGCTCCCCCTTCTGGCCGTCGATGGACTCGGCTACGGGATAACCTGGTTCTGCAAGTATGTCTGCCCGGCCGGGACCCTTGAGGCGGGAATCCCCATGCTTATCCTGCAGCCGCAACTGCGGGAACTTGTCGGCTGGCTCTATGCGAGCAAGATCGGTATCCTGTTAATCTTCCTGGCGCTCATGATATTCATACGCCGTCCTTTCTGCAGGATCGTCTGCCCCTTGGGCGCCATCTATTCTTTTTTCAACAAGGTCAGCGTCTTCCGGATGGTCCATCATCCCGATAAATGCGTTCTCTGCAAGGAATGCTACAATGACTGCCCTATGGGGGTCAGATTTTACGAAGGAGCCAACCAGCCTGACTGCATCCGTTGCCTCAAGTGCATGCAGGAATCGTGTAAGTTCGGCGCCATCTCCTATGAGATTGCCGGTCTGCCGGCGGTCCTGAAGAAGAAAACGACCGAGTCACTCTCAAGCCGCTGAAGACTTTTTACCCTATCTCATCAATTTTCCTACAATGATTCCATTTCTCATTGACACACGGCAAGCCGATTTTCTATACTGCTTCTAAACCTCATGTCTGACACGCAAACGGGGTCTTTCCTCAGGAGAAGGGTATGCAGCCTTTGAATAATTTTTTTCAGGGTACCGCCGCCATGCTGGAGAATGTGACCAGCGGGAATGACCCATGGCAATTCTTCGCGTCCATCGGGATACTGGTCGCCGGATTCTTTCTCCTGGAACTTACCTGGCGGTACCTGAACAAAAAGATTCAGGCGATCCTGGAAAAAAAGCACGCGCAGGTGTGGCTGCCATATCTCTCGGGTTTCCTCCCTTCCCTTCGTCTTGCCGTTACCGCGCTCCTTCTCAGGGCAACAGAGATCCCCCTCGCCATACCCCAAAAGCTTCTCGTGCTCCTGCACGGGCTCGAATCCTTTCTCTTCGCCATAGCCTGCATCCTTTTCATCTTCCAACTCGTCAGGCTCCTTGATATCCTTCCGGGGATGCAGGATGAAACATCCAGGCCCTTCCTGAAGCGTTTCAGAAGCGCCCTGCGGATCGGCGCGGCTGTTATTGCCGCCATCATTTTCGCCTATACGCAACCGAATCTCTTTCCGCCGTGGCTCTGGAAATCATCCTGGCTGGTCTACGTGCTCCTTGTCATTATATATGCGATTCTCTTCGCGGGAGGAAAATTCCTGACGACCCTTCTGGGGACACTGACGGTCGCTCTCAAGGACGATGAAGAGAAGATCCGCCTGCACCTGCTGCTCAAAGCGGCTCTCTGGCCCATCCGGCTGCTCCTGCTTGCTATCGCTATCTACGCGACGCAGGAGATTCTGAGCCTGCCGGCTCCCGTGGATCAGATTATCGAAACACTGACCAATATTGTGGGCACGCTGGTGGTGGTGGTCTTCCTCTACCAGATGCTGGATGTGGTGGATTATGAACTGACAAAATTCGTCAGGAGAGATGACAATGAGTTTGACTTGAATTTCGTCCAGATGGTGCGCATCGTCTGCAAAGTCCTCATCGTGCTCTTTGGTTCCATCTATCTCATCAAGGCAGCGACCGGCAAACCGATGACGACGCTACTCGCGGGCCTCGGTATCGGCGGCCTGGCGGTCGCCCTGGCTGCCCAGGACACCTTGAAAAACCTTTTCGGCAGTTTCATGATTATGCTGGATAAACCATTCAAGATCGGCGACAGGATTATCGCCGAGGGATATGACGGTTTTGTGGAAGAGATAGGATTCAGGACAACTCGCCTGAGAACCTTTCCGGGACATCTGGTCTCTATCCCCAATGAAAAGATGGCAAGCGCCAACATCGAAAACATCACCTTGCGCCCCAATATCCGGCGTCACACCAATATTACGATTACATACGACACCCCGGTTGAAAAGGTTGAGCACGCCCTGTCCATCATCAAGGATATCCTGAAGGATCATGAAGGGATGCACCCCGATTATCCGCCGCGGGTCCATTTTAATGAATTCAACGATACCTCTCTCAACATAGCGATATGGTACTGGCTCAGCGGGTTTGATTTCTGGTCGGCCATACGGTTCAACGAAGCTTTTAATTTCAAGCTCATGCGCGCCTTCGAGGCCG
>CAZAST010000223.1:0-3920 GCA_964487805.1 uncultured Syntrophaceae bacterium | reverse complement strand
GGCAACGTCCATCCTGGCAATGCCGAATCTCTTCGCGATCTCCCAGGATGCAAGACAGGAGATCTTGCTGTCGACCAGTGCTTCTCGTATGGCCTCTTCCAAATCGGGCGCCACCGCGTCGGCCGGCTTGATGATCCGGCTCTCAGGGGTATACCCGAAGAGTCCCAACTGGCATCTGGTCAGTCGCGCCTCCATGAGATCAATTGCCACTCCAACCTCTGCGGGCGAAACTCCCAGGGTATGGGAGATCTTGTGAGCGGCGGCGCAGGTAACAGTATCGTCTTTGATTACGCCCTTCAGCGCCTCTTCAACCGCCGGGGCTGGGCGGGTTTTCGTTCCATGTTTTGCGGCATAGTGTCCCGCGTCTTCGTGTGTCATGATGATCCTCCTCAAAAGGCCGGTTCAGAATCGAGGCACGTGCGTCCCCGTCAGTAGTTCATATAGTGAAAGGGCTCTATGGAGGAGAGGGCTTTGGTGTCGAGCGTCTCGAACCCCGCATCCCTGAGAATCTTCTGCGTCTCTTCCAGCCGGTCCACATCGACCACAAAGACCGCCTTCTTGCGGCTCTCCAGAACAAACCCGTACGCATTCTCGATGTTGATCCCCCGCTCAGAGAGAAGCTGAATCAGGCTGTCAAGTCCACCGGGCCGGTCTTCGATCACAGCGGCGATCACCTCTTTGAGACTCACGGTCAGCCCCTCTTTCTCCAGAAGCGCGCGGGCACTCTCCGGATCGTCCACCAGGGCGTTAATTACACCGAAGGCGTCCGAGGTCGAGATGGTAATGGCGCGGATGTTAATCTTTCCTTTCCTTAAAATGCCGGTGACCTTCGCCAGCCTGCCCGGCTTGTTTTCCGCGAAAATGGAAAGTTGATAGGCAATCATCTTCTTAATCCTCCCTGTTATCAACAACCCTGACCGCCTTCCCTTCGCTCTTGGGAAGGGCGCCGGGTTCGACCAGCTCGACCTTCGGCGTTATCAGGATATCGCTCTTCAACTCTTCCACGATCCTGCGCCGCAAGGATTCAAGCTGCTTTAAATCACCGGAGAAGAACTCCCTGCCCACCTCCACCCTGACAATCATGAGATCGTTGAATCCCTCCCGCTCCAGGATAATCAAAAAATTGGTCCCCACTCCCGGTATATCCATCAGTCTCTTTTCGATCTGAATGGGGAATATGTTGACCCCCTTGAGGATCAGCATGTCATCCGTCCGCCCTTTGATCCGCTCGATCCGCCGGTGGACCCTGCCGCATTCGCAGGGGCCGGGGATGACCCGGGTAAGGTCTTTCGACCGGTATCTGAGTATGGGCATCCCATCTCGGAGGAGTGTCGTGAGGACCATCTCCCCTTCCTCGCCGTCCGCGACAGGCTCCATCGTGTCCGGATCGATGATTTCGAGGATAAAATTATCTTCCCAGAGATGCATCCCGTTCTGGTGCGGGCACTCAAAGGCGACGCCCGGACCGTCCATTTCTGACAGACCGTAGGAATTGTAGGCCTTGAGGCCGTAAAACTCCTCGATTTTTTTCCGTGTCTTTTCCGAGTGGGGTTCCGCCCCCAGGAAGGCTCTGGTGAGCTGTGTGTCGCGCCGGGGGTCCACACTCACCTCTTCAAAGACCGAGGTCAGGTGCAGGGCGTAACTGGGGATGATGTGTATCGTCGTGGTTCCGAAATCCTGCATCAACTGTATCTGGCGCTTGCTGTTTCCCGAACCCGCCGGGATAATCAGCGCCCCCACCTTCTCCGCGCCGTAGTGAAACCCGAGGCCCCCGGTGAAGAGACCGTAGGTCATCATGTTCTGGAAGACGTCGCTTCGCCGCATCCCCGTCATGTACATGGAACGGGCCACGATATTCGTCCATTCGTCGATATCACTCTGGGTATGAAAGATAACCGTCGCCCGCCCGGTCGTCCCGGAAGAGGAATGCATCCGGACCAGGTCGTCCTTGGGAACGGCCAGAAATCCGTAGGGCCAGTGCTCCCGGAGATCGTCCTTGGTCGTAAAAGGGATCTTTCTGATATCCTCTAGGGAGGTAATCCCCTTCGGATCGAGGCCGATCTTTTTGAACAGGTCCCCATAAAAGATAGACCTCGAGGCATTTTCCACGCTCTTCTTCAGCCGCTCAAGCTGGAGGGCTTCCAGCTTCTCCCGCGGCATTGTTTCAATCGCTTCTTCCCAGTACATAGCCGTCTCCTTCATCTGATTCATGCCGGGGGACTATACAATCCGGGGGCTCAATTATCAAGTGCAATCCGCGCGGCGAACCCGAACTGATCTCTTACTCCTTGACGACAGGAGAGGCATCGGGGTCGAAGGGATTCATCCGGGCGGCCAGAGAGAAGAGGTGCGGATACGCGCCTTTCAGATGTCGCATATGGCTTACCCAATGAACGATCAAGGCGGTATAGGCCCGCTGCATATCGATCTCCAGGTGCCGGCGATCGGCATTCGTCATATGCGCCACATCTTCCCGGTACAACAGTTCTTCACCCAGGTGGAATACGGCCCACAGGAGGTCAGAAAAGCTGTCATGTTCCAGGAGATTTGAATTCTGGATCAGGACCAGCATGAAAGCCCGCTTTTCCAGAAAGAAGTCCTGGAGGGCCTTCAGATCACTCTGCTGTAAATCGACAGCCGGCTGGTAGGTCTCGCACTGCCCTCTCGCATTCAGCCAGTCCTTGAACCCGTCAGGCCCTGACCTAATCTGTCCGGAATTCCTGTCAAAGCGGGAAAATCTTCTCAGCAGTTCCGTCCCGATCTCGCTGAAAAAGGCGCCGATAACCATATTCAGCCTGTGCAGCTTCGCCTTACGGTCCCGGTAATCGAGGAGTTCGTGAATGATCATGGTCACGATCAGCACCTCGATAAAGACGAAGGCGATGTCTCCCACCAGGAAGATGAAGAGATGGTGGGGATCCCGGAAGGTCAGATAATGGAACAGGTAAAACACCGTCGAGAGCAGAAGGAGCGCCACGCCCCAGAATATCTTCCATCGGTCAAGCTTCATCGTTCATCCTTTCTGTTGCGCCGTTCAGTATGTTCGTGTCAGCCGGAAAGTCGATGCCGGCATTTTTCCAGATTCCCGGCCGCGTCAAAATAAAATCGTACCTCACCGGATCATGGGGGACCATCTCCCTGAAGGCATCCGTAATCTCCAGCGCCGTCTTTATGTCGGCCTGACGCCGCTTCGTGAGCCCCAGCCCCAGGCATACCCGGTACATGTGGGTGTCGAGGGGGATGATCAGCGCCGATGCCGGGATATCATCCCAGCCACCGGGGTCGATATCGTCGCGGCGCACCATCCAGCGAAGGAAAAGATGGAGCCGCTTGCAGGAACTTCCCCTCGCGGGTGAGGGGAGGAGGCTGTTGTGGCAGCCCTCGAACCCCGCGCACAGTTTCGTGACAAACGTGGTTACAGCCTCTCGGACCGTCTGTGCGCTCGGATCACAACACGCGCTGAAACAGGCTCCCAAGGAACCGTATTCCTCGACAACGGCCCGGACACCGAGGAGCATATCCGCCATCTCATCCCCGGAGGTGAAGCGGTGTCTGAACCCGGAAAAGGCCCTGCGCAGTGATGGAGCCGGAATTTCTTTCAGAAACCGGGACGGCGACTGGCCGATCCGTTCGAGTACGGCCGCGACGCTCCGGTTTATCTGGCGGACCCTCCCATAGGCGAGAGAGGCGGCGACGAGTCCCGCGATCTCCCGATCGGCCGGATCGTCGTAGCGGTACAGAAATTCGACCGGGTCGGGACTGACAAACTCGCGCCTGTTGTACCGCTCATACAGCGCTTCAAGGCGCTCTGCTATTGTTTCAGCCAATGATCTTCAAACCGCCCTGTCAAGGCTTGTGCCCGCCGAATATCCGCCGGTACCAGATGCCGTGCCGCTCTTTCGCGTACTCCCGGTCGATAC
>CAZAST010000222.1:851-3926 GCA_964487805.1 uncultured Syntrophaceae bacterium | reverse complement strand
ACATTTCTCCCGCTGTTGAGTGAAACCTCCCGTTCGGAAGATATCCCCCCCAGTATGACTCCCACGCGCAATACGTTCATCAAGGCTTTCCTGGTTTGTACCCCTTAGAGATCCCAGACAAAGGTCACCCCGCTGTTCGGGAAGACCCACTCGTCGTCATCGATCTTCACCGCTATGGACCGGCCCTCATCCACTTTCACCTCCGGATAGGGACGCCGTCCCGCGAAGAAGCTTACCTCTCTCACATTTCTGAGCCCCGTCCCCGCGTACCGGAAGGAGATGCTCAGCCCGCGGGTGGGGTATGCCAGATAGACGGGGAACATCCGGTTTTTCCGGTCATGTTTTGTTTCTATATCGATCTCAATCCGGACCTGCCGGTTCAGGGACGCCTCAAGCCGGTTCCCGCCGCACAGAACCTCGTAGCCCCGTTCGGTGTTTCTCGCGCTTTTGATCGGCGCGTCAATGCCGTCCACCCTGACGCGGGTTACCCTGAAATCATCCTCCCTGAAGGGGCCGTCCGTGCCGTTCAGAAGCCAGCGGTATTCGCACTTCTCCTCTTCGAAGAGGGCTGAGAGCTGCGTGTTATTCCGGGCGCAGCCGATGATGAAGAGGGTGTCCCTGAGCGTCTTGATATATTCGATATGGGTTGTGACCTTGAAATACCTTCCATCCCGCCCGGGATCTTCGCTGATCTTGATATCATACCTGAAACCCATCCTCAATTCCAGCTGGCGGTTTTCCCTCCCGAAGAGTGTCTCGAACATCTCGTAGTAGATAGCGTCGGCGAACTGCGGGTCGGTGGTCCTCGCCTGGAGACAGCCGCGTATCATGTTGTCGATCCGGGCGATCGACTTCTCCTCCCCCGGGATGAAAATCCTCCGCAGCTTCGGCTCGACAGCGTCCGGTTTTCCCTTGTCCACGAACACGCGCGGCGCCCGTTTCCCCAGCGCGCAGAGAATTTCGTAGCTGATCGTCCCGGCCTTTTCCGCGATCTCACCGCCCGAGATGTACTCGTCACCCTGCCTCCCCAGGAGAACGACCTCATCGCCGATCCCGCAGTCGGGAATGTCTGTTACGTCCACCGTGCACATGTCCATGGAAATCCGCCCCACGATCGGCGCGCGCTTCCCCCGTATCAGGGCTTCGCCCCGGTTCGACAGGACCACACCGTACCCGTCCCCGTAACCGACGGGTATCGTGGCTATCCGTGAAGGGCGTTCGGTAACGTAGGTCCTGCCGTATCCGATGCTGTATCCCGCCGGGAAATCCTTGAGGATCAGGACCGTCGTCTTGAAGGTCATCACCGGGATCAGATTCGCCTTCGTCGTCGTGGCCGGGCCGGGATATACCCCGTACGTCATGATTCCGGGGCGGACCATATCCAGATTGAAAGCGGGGAAATCGAGCATGCCGCCGCTGTTGGAAATATGACGCAGGGGAATGGAAATCCCTTCCCTTTCCAACCCCGTGAGGATCTCGCTGAAGAGCCGCCACTGGCGGGCGTTATACGGATCGTCCGGCGCCTCGCTCACGGACAGGTGAGAAAATATTCCTTCCACTTCCATATTGGGGAGTTCAAAGATATCCTTCACCAGGGCGATGGCATCCCCGGCGATGGCCCCGCCTCTTCCCATGCCGGTGTCCACTTCAATATGGACGGGAATGCGCTTCCCCGTTTCGACCAGCTTCGAGCTCAGCTCGACGGCAAAGCATATATCGGACACCGACGGAATGAGCTCGTATTTGAGAATCTCATCGATCTCGGCTTTGGTGGATGGGCTCAATATGATAATGGGAGCCTTGATTCCTCCCACCCGGAGCTGCACCCCTTCGTCCGCGTTTGCCACCCCCAGGGCGTAGACACCGTTTTTCACGGCGGCCCGCGATATCTCGATTGCCCCATGGCCGTAGGCGTCAGCCTTCACCGCCTGAAGCACCTTGACGCCGGGCCCCACCAGTCTCTTTATCTCCCTCCAGTTATGCCTGAAACCGTCAAGGTCGATTTCCACCCAGCTTCTGTATCTCTGCCCCTGCAACGCCATCGCCACAACAACTCCGTATCTCTTGAATGTGCAATCCCGTACCTGCCCTTAATCCGCGAAGATACTACCAAAACAGGGGTGAATGTCAAGGCAAAGGATGAGAATGCCAAAAGGTAATCAAATATGTCCTTGCCCGGAGGGCGAGGAAAATGCGCGCACCGTCACAGCTCTTCTCCGTTCAGAATGTGCGGAGTCGGAGGAGGGTCGGCTAATCTCTTGACAACAGGGGAGTGTTGCGATAGAAAAGCACCTTCCGAATGGTACGGTATGCAAGCCGATGTAGCTCAGCCGGTAGAGCAACTGATTCGTAATCAGTAGGTCAGCGGTTCAAATCCGCTCATCGGCTCCAGATCGCAGGGGGCGCGAGAAATCGCGCCCCTTTTTCATTTTGTTTCTCCACAGACAGATATCCACGCCCCGGAAAACCTCCTTTCCGTCTCTTGAATCAGACTTCAGCCACACGCATGCCCTCAGTGAGAGATATTCTCTCTTGCGCGCACCGAACCGCACCCATCAAGAAAAAAATAAACTTTCCCCCCGTTATGTCGATTACATCATTGTGCCGTTTTCCGTCTTCTCCTGAGGGAGCGACGCGGGAGAAGACGCTCGCGGTCGGACCGACATACCCGTGCCGGGAGAAACACGGACGCCTTCTCAAAACAACCGGAAGGAGTGAAGCATGGAAAGAACCTGGGAAGAGAAAAAGACGAAGCTGCTGGCCCAATGGGTCGACAATTTACGGGAAACCGCCAAAATCAACATCAACGAAGGGCTCGTTCACAACAGGCGTCGCGGATATGACACACTGTCCCTTCGACACGCTGAACGTCGACCCTCGCTCCACGCCGGGAGAACATCGTACAGACTTTCTCGTCTCCTTTCAAAACGACAGGCGCACTGAAGGGAACGCTCAAGAAAGGGTCACCGTACCATTTCTTGCGTGACACGTAACGGGTCGGCGGGAGGAGAAAGGCCCGGACAGGGACCCGGAGGTACAATAAAAAACGCTTTTGACACGCAATACGTTCAGATC
>CAZAST010000222.1:0-841 GCA_964487805.1 uncultured Syntrophaceae bacterium | reverse complement strand
GCGATCCTGTTTGATCGTATTGTCTGAGGCGGACATATTCTCGCCATGAAGATACACACTGTCATACGCGCATTAGCCATCGCTTCCGTGATATGGGCTTCGTTCGTCGCCCCGAATCCTTACGCTGCGGCAAACGCGCACGCGTCGAGCGGCGTTCCCGGTGAGAGCATCGAGACCCGGTACGCCATCATACGCTATCAGTCACCGGAGGATCTGGAACGGTTCAATGACGTGATCGATTATTCGCCCGGCGAATGGGGTATTACGCGGCTCTTCTCCCGCGATACGTCGAGCGATCTGCCGGACAGAATAACAAAAAAGGTGGATGCCCTGTACGAACGGGTCATGGACATGCTGGATATGCGCAAACGGCTGAAAAAGGTCACCATCCACATCTGCCGCGACAAGAAGGAATTGAACGCCACCTATCGAAGACTTTATAACGCCGAATCCCCGTACCGGGCATGGTATATATACGAGAACAACACCATATACGTCAACGTGGACGACCTTAGCGAAGGGATACTCGCCCACGAAATGGCCCATTCGATTATCGATCATTTTCTCATCATCCGTCCCCCCGAAGCCACGGCCGAGATCCTTGCCCGCTACGTGGACAGCAATCTCTTCGATTCCGCGATAGCGTCCACCAAAAAACCGGAAACCGGGGACCCGGTGGCGAAGAAATCGCCATCGACTCAGCCTCCGCCGAATGTTGCCGTCTCGCGTGATTCCGGCCTCGCTCAGATCGAAGGATTCTCTCCGTCCGGGATCTCATTCCCGGGGACTCACATTGGAACACAATCCTTGCCCGGAGGGCGAGGACAATAATGGCATGATC
>CAZAST010000221.1:0-3949 GCA_964487805.1 uncultured Syntrophaceae bacterium | reverse complement strand
ACCGACGACCTACTGATTAAGAGTCAGTTGCTGCTACCAGCTGAGCTAAGGGCCCGTGAATTGCATCTGGTCGAATGTATGGCGCGCCCGGAAGGATTCGAACCTTCGACCAACAGATTCGAAGTCTGCGACTCTATCCAGCTGAGCTACGGGCGCCTTTTCCTTTTGGGGTAACCGCCGTGGCAGTGTGAAAAAAGCCGGCAATCGCCTCAAGAAAAATTGGTTTTCCTATCTATTCTTTTGAGCCTCGTTCGTCAAGGATTATTTCAGATTTTTTTCCCGGATGCCAGACCAAAATTCTGTTTTCAGGTGGCACGCGACGAAATGCCCGCCGCCCCGGTCGTCGAGCGAAGGAGACACCATCTCGCAGATATCCATGCGGTATGGGCACCGGGGATGGAAGGAGCACCCGGAAGGCGGGTCCGTCGGGCTGGGTATGCCGCCCCTCAGCAGTATCCGTTCCCTTCTATAGGTGGGATCGGGGATGGGGACGGCTGAGAGGAGCGCCTGCGTGTAGGGGTGCAGGGGCGCCCCGTACAGGGATTCCCTGTCCGCGAGTTCCACGATCTTTCCCAGGTACATGACCGCGATCCGGTCGCTGATATGTTCGACGACGCTGAGATCGTGGCTGATAAAGAGATAGGTGAGATTGAAGTCCTTCTGCAGGTCTTTCAGGAGATTGAGTATCTGTGCCTGGATGGAGACATCCAGAGCCGAAACGGGTTCATCCGCGATAATAAGATCGGGATTGAGAGCGAGGGCCCGCGCTATGCCGATGCGCTGCCTCTGCCCGCCGCTGAACTCGTGGGGGTAGCGCCCCATGTGCTCTGTGCTGAGCCCGACCACTTTCATCAATTCGGCAACCCGGTCCCCGTTATCCCCCCTCCGGGGGACATTGTGTATGATAAGGGGCTCTTCCACGATGGCCCCGGCGCTCATTCTCGGATTCAGGGAAGAGTATGGGTCCTGAAAGATGATCTGTATCTTTCTGCGGAAGGTCTTCAGCTCCCTGCGGGAATAGGAGAGGATATCATCCCCGTTGAAGGTGATCTTTCCGGCGGTCGGCTCTTCAAGGCGGGTAATGAGACGGCCGAGGGTGGTCTTCCCGCACCCCGATTCCCCCACCAGCCCCAGCGTTTCTCCCCTGAAGATCTTCAGGTCAACCCCGTCCACGGCCCGCGCCGTCTTTTTCCGGTCCGAAAAGACATTTCCCCGGACGGGAAAGTGTTTTTTCAGCCCTGTGATTTCCATCAAGACCGGATCCATCCGCGTCGTTCCTTGTTTCTTATTGATATTTCCAGCATCGCACCTGATGGCCGGGATCGCGCTCAGTCAGTCGCGGTTCTTCCCGGGAGCATATGTCCATAACGTCAGGGCAGCGGTTCCTGAAGCTGCACCCCGACGGGAGTTCGTACAGGTTCGGCACGCTCCCCGGTATGGCCGTGAGGTACCCGTTTTTCTTAGCGGCTCTCTTCGGCGTCGATTCCATGAGTCCTCTGGTGTACGGGTGGAGGGGCTCGGCGAAAAGATCGAGAACACCGCAGTGCTCCACCACTTTTCCCGTGTACATGACGGCGACGTTCCGCGCCATCTGCGCCACAACCCCCAGGTCGTGGGTGATCAGGATGACCGACGTTCCCACCTCGTCTTTCAGCTTGTTGATCAGGTCGATGATCTGCGCCTGGATGGTCACGTCGAGAGCCGTCGTGGGTTCGTCGGCGAGCATCAGTTCGGGGTTGCAGACGAGAGCCATGGCTATCATGATCCGCTGGCGCATCCCGCCGCTCATCTGATGGGGATAGCTCCTGAGGGTGGCAGGCGTGGGCGACAGACCGACGAGACGGAGCATATCGAGGGCCCGGTCTTGCGCCTGCGCCTCCGACAGCCCTTCATGGAGCCTGATCACCTCGGTTATCTGATCCCCCACCTTGAGGACGGGGTTGAGGGAATTCATCGGCTCCTGGAATATCATAGAGATGTCGTTTCCCCGGAGCCGGCGCATCTCCTGTTCGCTGAGGGTCAGCAGATCGACGCCTTTGAACAGGATTTTTCCCCCCACAATGCGGCCGGGTGGATTCGGTATGAGTCTCATGATGGACAGGGCGAGGACGGTTTTTCCGCACCCCGATTCGCCAACGATCCCCAGGGTGTCCCCCCGGTCAACGGAGATATCCACCCCGTCCACCGCCTTGACCGTGCCGTTCCGTGTCGAGAAATGCGTCTTCAGTCCCTGTACGTCAAGGATGTGAGACATGGGATGCGCGGCTCCGATCCATGAGGAATTGCGTGAGGAGGCGCACGCCGAAGCCGGACGCGCCTTTGGGGATGTACGGCCTGTCTTTTGACAGGAGCGCGGGCCCCGCGATGTCGAGGTGCGCCCACGGGGAGTCGCCCGCGAACTTCTTCAGAAACAGCCCCGCCGTTATGGTTCCCCCAGCCCGCGTTCCCACGTTTTTCATATCCGCTACGTCGCTCTTGAGCAACTCTTCGTACTCGTGCCACAGGGGAAGTTCCCACACCGTTTCGCCCGTGGCATCGGAGGCGGCCGATATCCCCGTTTTGAGATCTTCGTCCGTTCCCATGAGGCCGGCGATGTAGTCGCCCAGCGCGATAACACAAGCGCCGGTGAGGGTGGCGATATCGATTATGACGGCCGGGTTGTATCGCTGTGCGAAGGTGAGGGCGTCCGCCAGGATGAGGCGCCCTTCAGCGTCGGTATTCTTGACCTCCACCGTCTGACCGGACATGGTTTTCAGCACATCCCCCGGCTTGTAGGCTCTCCCGCCGGGGAGGTTCTCCGTCGCGGGGACGATGGCAGTCACGTTCAGAGGGAGTTTCAGGTCGGCCGCCGCCTTGATTGTGGCGATTACGGCGGCGCCCCCGGCCATGTCCGTTTTCATTTCATCCATCCGGTCGGCGGGTTTGATGGAAATTCCTCCGCTGTCAAAGGTGATCCCCTTGCCGACGAGGACCACGGGGCGATCATCTTTCTCCCCGCCCCTGTATTCCAGGATGATGAGCCGCGCCTCTTCGGCGCTCCCCCGCGCCACCCCGAGGAGGGCGCGCATGCCCAGCTTTTCCATGGCCGCTTCATCCATCACTTCGCAGCTGAGGCCCGCCTCGTCGGCGATGGCGGCGGTCCGTTCGGCCAGGATGGAGGGCGTCATGTCGTTGGATGGCGTGGAGACGAGGTCCCGCGCGCAGTAAACGGCTTGTGAGATGATCTCCGCCGTCCGCGCTCCTTTCCTGATTTCTTCCAGGGATTCCGGACGGTTTTCTACGATGGTGAATTCGGTAATTTCGCCTTTTTTGTCCTCTTCGTCGGTCTTGTAAGGGGTGAACCGGTACAGGCCGAGGAGCGCCCCTTCGACGGCGGCCCGCGCCATGTCGCCACGGGGAAATTCCGTCACGCCGAAGTCGAGAGATGCGGCCGCATGAGGTATGTTGAGGTCCCGAATTTCCCGGGCCGCTTTTGAAAAGGCCCCCCGAAGTTTTTCGAGGGTGAACTCGTCCTTCTTGCCGAGGCCGGCGATCAGTATCCTCCTGACGGGGATCATCCCTCTGGTGTAGATGAAGGAACAACTGTAGAGCTTTCCCGTAAAATCGCCCCGTTGAATCAGCTCGCTGATCATGCCGCCGCTGTGTTCGTCGAGGAAGCGAGCCGCCCCTTCAGGCGCCGTATTATCCTGGAAATGTCCCGCAATCAGGACCTCTCCGGCGAATTCCGCGAGTGATCCGCTTGTTACCGTGATATTCATGAACGCTCCTTTGGGTATGTCATGGGTATGTGTCCGGCACGATAACACACGGGCGCGAAATGTCAATCCTCGCCTGGAAGGCGAGGACAATGCGTAACACGGGTCATACGGGGCGGGGGCGTTTCCTTAAAAGAATTTGTTTTTCGAGCGCTTGTCCTCGGAGGGCGGTGGCTCTTTTCCTTCCATGGAAT
>CAZAST010000220.1:1628-3951 GCA_964487805.1 uncultured Syntrophaceae bacterium | reverse complement strand
AAAAAAAAGAGACATGCGAAGATTCCACCGAGAGGGGGGAGAAGGCGCCAGTTGAGGAGGGCGAGATTGTTGATGAAAAAACTCAACGTGACAATAAACCCGCTGGAAATCAGAAAAGCGATAACGGTTCGTTTGAATAACTCTACCGGGGAGATCTGTTCAGTAAAGGAAGAGAGCCCGGAAATAAAGAGGGAAATCAAAACAAGCAGGGTAAAGATGAGCGGTGCCAGATGTTCCTGAAAAGGACCATAGATCCAGAGTGTGGAAGACCGGGGCAGAAGCCAGAAAAAGAATTCAAAGAAGAAGAGGCTGATCATCGTATCGGCAAGAAAGATTTCAATAGCCCCCCGCGTTGTATGTATGGAAAACATGATCCGGTTACTCCTCTAGGCGTTCGAACGCCCTGATGCTGTTACCCCCCATGATCTTTGCCGACACGAGGACGGCTTTCGCATTCTCAACCAGCGCGCCGGGGGTTGTGGCGTCATCGGGGTATTGGATAACCCCTCCGCTCAATGTCAAGGGGTGTGATACGGGGATCTTCATTTCGCCGGGAAGCCCGGAGACCGCGTCCAGGATACGGTGTGCCACCTCGAGAGCGTTCTTCTTATCGGTATTGGGAAGCAGGATGCCGAATTCATCGCTCCCGATCCGGCCCGCGATATCATAATTTCTCAGGCACCGGTTAATTCGGTCCGCAATGGCCCTGAGAAGCTCGTCGCCAAGAAAATACCCGTGATCGCGGTTGAAGTGATCGAAGCGGTCTATATCCAGTATGATGAGAGAGAGCTTGGGATCTTTCATACGGTCCAGGCGCGCCAGCTCTTCGTGCAGTCTCTTCCACCACAACCCGTAGTTGTACATGCCGGTCAAACTGTCGGTAGAGGCCAGATCCTGAAATTTCCGCTCCGAGGCCGATTCATCGATAATCCTGCCTGCTGATTCACCGATTGTCCGGATCAGTTCATGTGTTCTTTCATCAAGAATGGGCGATGTGTCAGTAAAGAGCACAAGCTGACCCTGCATCGTATCCTGCCAGAGGAGCGGAAGCGCGATATACCATTTTTCCTGCACCAGTGCCGGTGGTTTCGAGAAGAATTCGTCCTGCCGAAATATGGTAACGCTCTGAATGGATTCTATCTTGTCAACGCGCAGCCGGGCGACCAGCTCTTCGTAGATCTCACGGTACCGAGCGGTGTCGAGTCCATAGCCGAGAATGAGATCAAAAAGACCGGATTGCCGGTTTTTCAGAAGAAACATTCCTTTCTTCCCCGTCTTCAGAAGGTTGGTGGCGAGGTGAAAGATATAGTCGAACACCATGCGCAGTTCACGCAGAGAACTGTATTCCCTGAAGATGTTCATCATGTACAGTTCGGACGGAGTCTCGTGATGACTCGCGGGGAGATCGATCTGAGCAAGGTATTCGGAGAAAAAGTGGAGGATACGGCGCACCAGTGGTTCTTTCTCCGGCTCGATGTCATGGTTTGGAAGAACGGAGTTGATATTGATCGTTCCCACCGTTCCGTCACGGAGTGTAATCGGCACGATGTAGGATGTGTCGATTTCGGGATTAATCAGGTCGTCGGGTCGTATATTGAGTTGCAGTGTATCCGTGGCTCTCTTGACAAAAACAGCCCGGCCGCCGGCGGCTACCTTGCCGGAGATACCCTCTCCGAGACGCACACGGGTTTTTTCAATGATCTCTCTTCTGAGACCGCGGGCATTGGAAATGGTCAGTTCCTGCGATGTTTCATCGAGAAGCATGATGGAGCCCCGTTGGGCCTGCATGACTTCCAGAATCACATCCAGAAGAAGGTTCAGGATTTGACGGGGAACTGGACTGGACAGTCGCTGTGTGGTTCCTTCTTTTCCCATGTCAGAAACGCTCGCTCGGAAATTCCAACCCCGGTATCCTTTCGAAAACGACACGCCGCGAAACAGCGCATCAGAAATCACGTGCCGTCAATCCGGCGCTCATTTGAAGCGACGGGATATGGTCACCTGAATGTGCGGGATAATACTGTACCCGGCACTGTTTTACAAGTCATAAATAGTCAGAAAAACGACATCTTTGCATGAGAAATCGATATGGCGGAGCTCTCTGCTAAGTTTCGGCCCCGGTAAATCCTCCGTATGAGAAGGATTATTATGAGAAGCGTCCCGATCATCTCTGTCCGAATGGTGGGGACCCGATTTATTGCTTTACTTTTCTTTATTTATATTAATAGTAGTCAATGATCATCTAAGGATGTCTCGTTTTTATAAAGTCTCAAAAAGATATTATCAATCTATGTTTTTTTCCATGATATTAAGTAGCATATTG
>CAZAST010000220.1:0-1618 GCA_964487805.1 uncultured Syntrophaceae bacterium | reverse complement strand
TATGAGAAGCGTCCCGATCATGTCTGTCGTAACGGTGGGGATTGATTTATTGCTTTACTTTCCCTTCATTTTTCTGTTATTACGAACGCGTCTGTTCTTATGCATCTCTTCTTGAGCGAAGATCGACGGAAGCAGTACGTGGGTGCTGTGGTCTGTTACATGGAGGGGGCAACGGCGGCCTGCCTTTCTTTCTGCTGGATATTACGGTACCGTTGTGGAGAGCTGAAAGCGTTTTTCCAAAAGGTGAACAGATACGTTGAATCCCGGCATACTTATCAACAAGACCTTCGATTATGCGGAAATCCACAGGATCCGTGAAGCGATCGTGGGCGAACTCCAAAGACAAAATCTCAAAGCCGTCATGGTCGCCGGTCCTCACGACGATGCCGGTACCACCTTTCTCGTTTCCGTACTGGGCTATAACATCGCCCGGTTCAGCACCATGCGGGTGTTGCTCGTCGATCTGAACATGCGTCGTCCCGAGCTTCACCTCTCCTTTGGTCTTGACATTGGAAAGGGATTCAGCGCCGTCGCGTCGGGGCTTCTGCCCTGGAAGGATGCCCTCAGGGATACCACCCTCAAAGGGTTGCAGGTCATGACGGCCGGCCGGGTCGATACCGATTTATCTCCATTTCTCACCCGGTCCCTTCTGGATACCCTTATCCGCGAGATGAAGGAAGAATTTGATCTGATACTGTTTGACACCTCTCCGTTGCTCGTGCAGAACAGGAACAACGTGGATCCGGCTTTGCTCAGCCTCGTGAGCGACATGGTGGTTCTTGTCGTACAGGACAAGAGAACGACACGAGGACAACTGGCGCATGCTATCGCGGCTGTTCCCGAGGGATGCAACAAAATCAGAGGAGTAGTGTACAACCACCAATTTTAGATGAATCTTTCATTCAGGGTGCTATGAACGGGCAAACCAAGGGCCGACAATTTGATATTTCGTTCTATACGGCGAAATACGGCGTTCCCATTCTGGAGAAAAAATGGGCCGTGCTCCTCATTTTCCTGCTGGGCTTTCTCATCTCTCTAAGTCTGCTTTCCCCCCTTATTCAACCCCAGTTCATCAGCCAGACAACCCTCCTGGTTGAGGAACCCCGCTCCGAGATCTCCCGGGCTAGGCAGGAGACCCTGGGGACGGGGAGAGTCCCGGGCCTGTACGTGACGACCGAGGAGGAAAAAATCAAGAGTGCCTACTTTGCCGCTGAAGTCCTGAAGATTCTCCCTGAGAAAGCCAAGGGTGATTTGAAGGGCCATGTGGGCATCGGGTACCGTCTCAAGATAGGCGTTTTGAACCTGTTCGGTATAGAGGAAAAGGCTGTTCCCCAGCCGGTCACGGAGAGGAATCTCCTAGAGGAGCTCCAGAAGAGGATTGAAGTCACCAGCAATACCCCTTCGGCCCTCATCTGGATTCGGGCGAGGAGCATAAATAAGGATGTTGCCCTCGTGCTGGCCAGAAGTTATGTCGATGTTGCGCTCGCTTCCAATCTGGAGGATAATAAGAAGGTTGTCCGGTCCGAAAGAGAATTTCTCGAGCAGCAGAGGAACCAGGCCTACCAGAAATATCGTGATTCGGAACAGGCGGTATTCGACTTCAAGAAAGAATATCAGA
>CAZAST010000219.1:0-4028 GCA_964487805.1 uncultured Syntrophaceae bacterium | reverse complement strand
CGGTTTCTGAAAGAGCTGATGGGGCGCTACAAACCCGTACACGTGGAGGGGCTCCCGCGTTTCTACGGTGGTGCCGTGGGGTTTCTCGGCTACGATATGGTCCGGTACTTCGAGCGGCTCCCCGCCTCGGCCGCTGATGATCTGTATACCGATGATGCCGTCTTTCTGATCACGGACACACTGATCATCTTCGACAACGTCCGGCACACGATCAAGATCGTGGCCTGCGCCTTCACCGAGGGGGGAGAAGACCTCAGCGCCCTGTACGAAGAGACCACACAGAAGATCGAAGAGATGGCCGGGATGATCCGGTTACCCCTTCTCCGGAAAGGCCATCCCCCGAAGACGGCCGGATCTGTCTCTCTCCAGTCCAATATGACGCCGGAGAAGTACAAGGCCATGGTGAGGAAGGCCAAGGAGCATATCGTCGCGGGGGATATCATCCAGGCCGTCCTCTCCCAGCGGTTCGAGATGAAGAGCGACCGGGACCCCGTGGATCTCTACCGGGCCCTGCGCTACATCAATCCGTCCCCCTACCTCTTCTACCTGAAGGCAAACGATCTGACCCTCATCGGCTCCTCGCCGGAGGTGATGGTCCGCCTCGAAGAGGGGATGGTGGAACTCAGGCCCATCGCCGGGACGAGGAAGAGGGGAAAGACCGAACAGGAGGACCGGGCCCTTGCCGACGAACTCCTCCAGGACCCGAAGGAGCGGGCGGAGCATGTCATGCTCGTCGACCTGGGGAGAAACGATCTGGGGAGGATCGCGCGGACGGGGAGCGTCCAGGTCACTCAACTGATGACGGTGGAGCGCTATTCCCACGTCATGCACCTTGTCTCAAATATCCAGGCCCACCTGTCCCGGGGGAAGGACTGCTTCGATGTCCTGCGGGCCACCTTCCCCGCGGGGACCCTCTCGGGGGCGCCCAAGATCAGGGCGATGGAGATCATCGACGAGCTGGAGCCGACCCGGCGCGGCCCGTACGGCGGGGCCGTCGGGTACTTCAGCTATACGGGGAACATGGACCTGTGCATCACCATCAGGACCATGACCGTCAAGGACAACCGCATTTTCATCCAGGTCGGCGCGGGGATCGTCGCGGACTCCGACCCGGACGCGGAGTACCAGGAGACCGTGAACAAAGGGGAAGGGATGATGCGGGCCATCGAGCTCGCCGCCTCGGACTTTGAAATAACCAGCAATAATGGAGAGAAAAAATGATCCTGATGATCGACAACTACGATTCGTTCACCTACAACCTCGTCCAGTATCTCGGACAACTGGGCGAGGAGGTCGCGGTCCGCCGCAACGACGCGGTCACCCTCGATGAGATCGAGGAGATGCGCCCCGGCGCGATCTTCTTGTCCCCCGGCCCCGGCTCGCCCGAACGGGCGGGGCTCACCGTTGATGTCATCAAACGGTTCCACACCGCCGTCCCCATTATGGGGATCTGCCTGGGCCACCAGGCAATCGGCTACGCCTTCGGCGCCGATGTTGTGAGGGCCGACAGGCTGATGCACGGCAAGACCTCCGGGATCATCAACGACGGGAGGACGATCTTCAAAGGGCTCACCAGTCCCTTTGAGGCGGGACGGTATCATTCTCTGATCCTGCGGCGGGAATCTATTCCCCCCTGTCTCGAGGTCAGCGCCGAGACCGAGGAGGGGGAGGTCATGGGCGTCCGGCACCACGACTATCCGGTGGAGGGGATACAGTTTCACCCCGAATCGATCCTGACCCCGAGCGGAAAGCGGATCATCAAAAATTTCATCGAAATGAGGAAGGAGTACGCATCATGATCAGAGAGGCGATCGGAAAGGCAGTCGCGAAGGAGGATCTCACGGAGCGCGAGATGATGGAGGTGATGGACGAGGTGATGGAGGGAGAGGCGACGGACGCGCAGATCGCTTCCTTCATCACGGCTCTCAGGCTCAAGGGGGAGACGGTCCAGGAGGTCACCGGGGCGGCCCGGGTCATGCGGCGGAAGGCGACACGGATCGACGCCCGTTCGTCGGTCATCGTGGATACGTGCGGGACTGGCGGGGACGGGATGAACACCTTCAACATCTCCACAACGGCGGCCTTCGTTGTGGCAGCGGCGGGTATCACCGTGGCGAAACACGGAAACCGTGCCGTCTCCAGTGGCTGCGGAAGCGCGGATGTCCTCGAGGCCCTCGGCGTGAATATCGGTGCCGGGCCGGAGGTCGTGGAGGAGTGCATCCAGGAGATCGGGATCGGCTTTCTCTTCGCCCCCCGGCTCCACGGCGCCATGAAGTACGCCATCGGTCCGCGCCGGGAGATCGGGATCAGGACGCTTTTCAACATGCTGGGACCGCTGACCAACCCCGCCGGTGCGACCGCCCAGCTCATCGGTGTCTACGACCCCGCGCTGACGGAGATGTTCGCCGGTGTTCTGAAGAACCTCGGAACGAAGCGGGCCTTCGTGGTCCACGGCTCTGACGGCCTCGACGAGGCCACGGTGACGGGGGAGACGCGTGTCTCCGAACTGAAGGACGGCCTGGTCATCACTTATAACATCAACCCCGTCGACCTCTTCGACGAAATGTACCCCGTCGGGGATCTTCGCGGGGGCGAGGCCTCGGTGAACGGGCAGATCACGAAGGATGTCCTGTCGGGGAAAGACGGGGCGTGCCGGAAGATCGTCATTCTCAACGCCGCTCTGGCCATCGTGGCGGGAGAGAAGGCGAAGACTCTTGAGGAGGGGATCGTCCTGGCCGAGGAATGTATCGACGGCGGTGGGGCGATCAAGAAGCTCCAGGCCCTGATAGAGCTGAGTAATCGTTGAGAGATGATGATCTTGGACAGGATCGTACAGGCAAAGAAGCGGGAAGTTGCACGCCTGAGAGAATCGGGTTCCCTTGACGCGATGCGAAAGGCCGCGCTGGATACGCCCCTGCCGCGTAATTTCAGGGCGGCGCTGGAGGGCGCTTCCTGTGCCATCATTGCCGAGATAAAGAGAAGCTCCCCGTCGAAGGGACGGATCAGGGAGGATTTCGACCCCCTCGCTATTGCTTCCCTGTACGAAGAAAATGGGGCGGCGGCGATCTCCGTCCTGACGGACGAACAGTTCTTCGAGGGGAAGAAGGAGTACCTCTCGGAGATCAAAGAGCGCGTTTCGCTCCCCCTCCTCAGGAAGGACTTCATTATCGACCCTTACCAGCTCTGCGAGACGCGGATCATCGGGGCCGATGCTATCCTCCTCATCGCGGCCATCCTGGAGGGAGCGAGACTCGCTTATATGATCGAAATGGCCGAATCGCTGGGGATTGTCTCCCTGGTCGAGGTACACTCAGGGGAGGAACTGGACCGGGCGGTGGCCGCCGGGGCGGGGATCATCGGGATCAACAACCGGAATCTCAAGACCTTTGCCACCGACCTGCATACCACGCTGGAACTGGTGCCTCTCGTCCCCGAGGGGAGAATCATGATCAGCGAGAGCGGTATCGAGGGGCGAGATGAGATCGAGGAACTGATGAAAAAAGGTATCCATGTCTTTCTCGTCGGCGAAACATTGATGCGGGCCCCCGATGTGGGCGCAAAGCTCAGAGAGCTTCTGGGGGCGTGAGAAAACGGAAATGACGGAGATCAAGATCTGCGGAATCACTAATCTTGATGACGCCCTGGCCGCCAGCGAGGCCGGGGCCGATGCCCTGGGTTTCATTTTTTACCCCCAAAGTCCGCGCTGCGTCTCGCCCCGGCAGGCGCGGGGGATCATCAGCGAGCTTCCCCGAACGGTCGCCAAGATCGGTGTCTTCGTCAATGACGATCCCGAGCGGATCGAGGAGATCGCCGGGACCTGCGGCCTCGATTTCATCCAGCTCCACGGGGATGAGACGCCCGACTACTGCCGCCGGTTTCCCGCGTCGACGGTCATCAAGGCCTTTTCACCCCGGAGCGCGGCTGACCTGAAGCGTCTGGATGATTATTCCGTGCGGGCGATTCTTGTGGACGCCTTTGCCCCCGGTCTCTACGGAGGCACGGGGAAGACATCAAACTGGCATCTGGCT
>CAZAST010000218.1:0-4040 GCA_964487805.1 uncultured Syntrophaceae bacterium | reverse complement strand
GAACCGGATCTCACTTGTCTGGGGAAGATCATCGGCGGCGGGCTTCCCGTCGGCGCCTTCGGCGGGAGAAGGGATATCATGGAATATCTGGCCCCGGTTGGTCCGGTCTATCAGGCGGGGACCCTCTCGGGGAACCCCCTTGCCATGGCAGCGGGGATCGCGACCCTCGATGCTCTTCATGATCCCGGGGTGTACAACGAACTTGAGGAGAAGACCGAACGCCTGTGCGAAGGGATCGCATCAATTCTCCACAACAGAAAGATTCCTCACCGGATCAACCGGGCGGGCTCCATGTTCACCCTCTTTTTCACGGACGCGGCGGTAATCGACTTTGCCTCTGCCGCCCGGGGAGACCAGAGATTGTTCTCCGATCATTTCAGGATGATGCTGGCGGCGGGAATCATGATCGCCCCCTCCCCCTTTGAGGCATCCTTTGTTTCCCGCGCGCACACCGACGAAGACATAGAAAAGACGCTCAAGGCGTTTCATTTACAAGAGCGGACAAGACTGTAACGGTCGATGCCGATCTGAAAACCGGCCTCTATTTTATTCCCCAAGCCATCGGGCTTGTGGAAAGATATAATATCGTGGTCGGTTCCAAGACGATGGGATCGCTACGCCGGTCCAATGCGATGATAAGTCGCTTCAACTTCATACATACAGGGAATATATTGATTGTGCCGGCTGCACCGGCTTCGGTTCTGCAAAGGATAGCGGGCAATTTATGGTAAAAGTCCTGCGCGTTTCCTGAAGCGTTCAGGCCGGTCAGGTGAAAGACGAAAAATGCTCGTAATAATGCCGCAAACGTGATATTCCCGCCCCACTTCCTCTCCACGGTTCTCTCAGATTGCACTGTATTGTCTCGGCGATGATTAAAGTCTGAATTTATTCTTATTTTACCCTTGACTTTCCTTGCGAGTCCCTTTATTTACTTTAAGTTCAAAAGATGAACAGACCAAAGGGGTCCTTGGTATCTGCTGTGCGCTTTCGGGTGGAGGGGTGGAATGCCGGATTTTCAGAAAAACGATCTCAGGGATGGGGAAATCATCCGGCTGCTCAGGGAAATAGAAGAGTCCCCCGCAGTGACACAAAGAGAGCTCTCTTCACGGCTGGATATCAGCCTGGGGAAGGTGAACTATATCATCAAGGCGCTGATCAGCAAAGGACTTGTCAAGACAAATTCCTTCAAGAAAAGCAATAACAAACAGGCCTATTTTTACATATTAACACCCCATGGCCTTGAGGAAAAGGCGCGCGTTACCTACCGGTTCCTCAAGGCGAAGATGGAAGAGTACGACCGGTTGAAAGAAGAGATAGAACAACTGCAAAAAGAAATTCGGAAATAGCTGCTACGGATATCCCGTGGTTTTTCTATCGGCAGTAGCTTTGTTCAGATGACATTTCCTCGTAGCAAGAAAGCCGGTCCTTTCTTTTGTGTAATTCAAGGGGCGGAGCTGTATCTATTGACAATTTTTAATGCTGAAAGTTTAATGTGTAATTGAAAATTAAACATTCGAAATTAATGATTGTATCTGGGGTTTTACAATTAAAAACTCAACATTAAACAGTAAACCTTGTATTCTTGTTACCGGTGCCGCGGGGTTTATCGGTTTTCATCTGTGCGAACGTCTTCTTGTCGACGGCCATACGGTCATCGGTATTGACAATCTGAACAGTTACTACGATGTGCGCCTCAAGGAAGCACGCCTCGCGAGACTCGAACCACACCGTTCGTTCCGCTTTATCCGCCTGGATCTGGCGGACCGGGAAGGGATAGAGCAGCTGTTTGCCGATCATGCATTTGACCGGGTGGTGCATCTGGCCGCCCAGGCAGGTGTCCGTTACAGTCTTGAAAATCCCCACGCTTATGTGGAGAGTAATCTGGTGGGGTTCTTGAATCTTCTCGAAGGGTGCCGTCACGCGAATATCGCCCATCTTGTATTCGCTTCGTCCAGTTCCGTGTATGGCGCGAACACGCGGATGCCCTTCTCGGTGAGACACAATGTCGACCACCCGATCAGCCTCTATGCCGCCACGAAGAAGGCGAATGAACTCATGGCGCACGCCTACGCGTCTCTCTATCGAATTCCCTGCACCGGCCTGCGGTTTTTCACTGTATATGGTCCCTGGGGGAGGCCTGACATGGCCTATTTTCTTTTTGCCGATGCAATCATGAACGGCAGGCCGATCGATGTCTATAACCAGGGCCGGATGAAACGGGATTTCACCTATATAGACGATATTATCGAGGGTGTTGTCAGAGTCATGGACCGGATAGCGACTCCCGATGCGGAGTGGAACGGTGACAAACCGGACCCCTCCACCAGTTTCGCTCCTTACCGGATATACAACATCGGGAACAACAATCCCGTCGAGCTGATGCAGTTTATCAAAACGCTGGAAAATGCACTCGGCATGAAGGCGGAAAAGAGATTCCTTCCCATGCAACCGGGAGACGTCCCCGCCACCTTCGCCGATATAGACGACCTCATACGGGATGTGGGATTCAAGCCCTCCACGCCGATAGAAACGGGCATCCGGGAATTCGTGGCGTGGTATAAGGAATGGATCGGACAGACCGGATAAAACACGGGAATTATCTTATAAGGACAACACAATGAAAAAAGCCTTTATCACCGGCATCACCGGGCAGGACGGATCGTACCTTGCCGAGTTTCTGCTCGGGAAGGGGTACGAGGTACACGGCCTCATAAGAAGGGCCAGCACCTTCAACACGGACCGGATCGATCATCTGTACAAAGATTTTCATGATCCGGACGCCCGCATGTATCTCCATTACGGAGACCTCTCGGTTTCCGCCCACCTGACGAATATCCTGTCGGAAATTCGGCCCGAGGAGATATATCATCTCGGCGCCCAGAGCCATGTACGGGTCAGTTTCGATGTCCCCGAGTATACGGGTGATATCACCGGGCTGGGAACGATCCGCCTCCTGGAGGCGATCAGAAAAACAGGCATCAAGGCGCGATTCTACCAGGCCTCTTCCAGCGAGATGTTCGGGGCGGCCCCCCCGCCGCAGAACGAACTGACGCCGTTCCAGCCGCGCAGTCCCTATGCCGCCGCAAAGGTGTACGCATACTACGTGATAAAGAACTATCGTGACGCCTATAATATATTCGCCTGCAACGGCATCCTCTTCAATCACGAATCCCCCCGCCGGGGCGAGACCTTCGTCACGCGGAAGATCACGCGGGCTGCGACCCGGATCAAGCTGGGTTTGCAGGACAAACTCTATCTGGGGAACCTCGACGCCAAGAGAGACTGGGGATATGCCGGCGATTACGTCGAGGCCATGTGGAAAATCCTCCAGCATGACACGGCGGATGACTTCGTGATCGCCACCGGCGAGACCCACTCGGTGCGTGAATTCGTGGAGCGGGTCTTTGCGAAACTTGACCTCGATTACCGCGATCATGTGGAGATAGACGAACGCTATTTCAGGCCCACCGAGGTGGACGTGCTCCTCGGCGATGCCGCCAAAGCGCAGAAAGCTCTCGGATGGAAACCGAAAACAGGGTTTGATCAGCTTATCGATATGATGGTAGGAACGGATCTCGAACTGGCAAAGAAGGAAATGATTCTCAAAGACGCCGGCTATTGAAAAGAAGGTGTTTTAGACCAACGAACTCATGATCCCGAAAGATGCCAAAATCTACATTGCAGGCCACCGCGGCATGGTGGGTTCCGCCATCGCGAGGAGGCTCCAAGCGGAGGGATATTCCAATCTCATTTTCAGATCCCATACCGAGCTCGATCTCACAAGGCAGCAGGACGTAGAAACCTTTTTTGAACGAGAGAGGCCCGAGTATGTCTTCCTGTGCGCCGCAAAGGTGGGGGGGATTCTCGCCAACAGCACCTATAAGGCTCAGTTCATTTATGAGAACATGATGATCGCGGCCAACATGATTCATGCCGCCTACCGACACGGTGTTAAGAAACTCCTGAATCTCGGGTCCTCCTGTATCTATCCCCGGGAGGCCCCCCAGCCCTTGAAGGAAGAGTATCTGTTGACTTCGGAA
>CAZAST010000217.1:0-4071 GCA_964487805.1 uncultured Syntrophaceae bacterium | reverse complement strand
TTTAAAGAAATTAATGATACCTACAGTCATCTTGTCGGGGATATGGTTCTAAAAGCGCGGCAGACACCGGAGGCTGCACGAGAAGAATCACCGCCCGCACAGTGAAATGAGCGGCTCGAAAGTTTCATATAATGTGTATGTGCGAACCCGCGACAACGAGAAGGGAAACATGAACCGGCAAAAACCATATACCTTCGGCCCCGTGCCGTCGCGCCGCCTGGGGCGTTCCCTGGGAGTCGACTTTCTTCCTTTCAAGACCTGCAGCTACGACTGCATCTACTGCCAACTCGGACGAACCACCGTCAAGACGGTGGAAAGAAGAGAGTACGTCCCTGTCGCCGCCGTGGTGCGGGAGGTGGAAGAAAAACTGAAGACGATCTCGCCGCCCGACTACATCACCCTGTCCGGATCGGGAGAACCAACCCTTCACAGCGGCATCGCCGAAGTCATTGCGGGGATCAAGGAGATCTCGACCATTCCCGTGGTGGTCCTGACGAATGGTTCTCTGCTCTGGGTCGATGAGGTGCGTCGCGCCATCTCCGGCGCTGATCTTGTAATCCCGTCTCTGGACGCGGGGAGCGAAGAGACGTTCGCGCGGGTCAACCGGCCCCACAGCGGCATTTCTTTTCACGATATGGCGGAGGGGCTTCGCGCCTTCCGGGAGGAATTCACGGGACCGGTGTGGCTGGAAGTCTTCATCACGGGCGGCGTGACCGATTCGGAGGATGAAATTAAGAGAATAAAGGACCTGGTCGATCGGATCGCTCCGGCTCGAATCCAGCTCAACACGACGGTGCGAACACCGGCCGAGACATACGCGGGTCTCGTCCCAAGGAAGAGAATGGAGGAAATCGCGACCTTCTTCAGCGGGAATTGCGAAGTAATCGCCGATTACAGAGGCGTACACGACCACAGCGAATTTTCCTCCACAGGGGAGAATGTTCTTGAACTGTTGCGATTGCGTCCCTGCTCCGTAGATGATATATCGTCCGGGTTGGGACTCCATCGGAACGAGACGGTCAAATATGTCCAGGACCTCATGGACAAAAAGCTGATACACATGGAGGAGCGCCACGGAAAGCGGCTTTACTCCTGCAATTGAACTATAAAATCAGAAGGGAAGCAGGCAACATGAACAAAGAAAAGAACAAGGTTCCTCAAGGTCTGGGGACTGTCGAGGAAAACAAAAAGACCAAAGAAGAGCAGGAGCAGAAGGCCCTTGCGGATCGCATGGGCAGGATCAAACACAAAATCATGGTGCTGTCCGGCAAGGGAGGCGTGGGGAAAAGCACGGTGGCCGCCAATATCGCCGTAGCGCTGGCGATGGATGGGAACAAGGTCGGGCTTCTGGATACCGATTTCCACGGTCCGAGCATTCCCACACTCCTTAACCTCGAAGGCAGAAGGCCGGGGAGCGACGGAACAGCCATTCTCCCCGTGGAGTTCAGCGACGGGCTCAAGGTCATGTCCATCGGTTTTCTCCTCCAGAACCAGGATGACGCGGTTATCTGGAGGGGACCCATGAAAATGGGCGTGATCAAGCAGCTCCTCACCGAGGTGAACTGGGGGGACCTGGATTACCTGATCATCGACTTTCCTCCTGGGACGGGAGACGAGCCCCTCTCGGTAGCCCAGCTTATTCCCGGAGCGGACGGTGCAGTCATCGTAACCACCCCTCAGAATCTGTCTCTCAACGACGTGCGAAAGTGCATCAACTTCTGCAAGCAGGTCAGCGTCCCCGTACTGGGTGTGGTAGAAAACATGAGCGGTCTCGTCTGTCCCCACTGCGGCAAAATGATCGACCTATTCAAAGCGGGAGGCGGAAAGACGATGTCCGACAAGATGGGGGTCCCCTTTCTGGGAAGCATTCCTCTCGATCCGCAGATTGTCGAGGCCTCCGACAGCGGGAAGCCTTTCGTTTACCATTACGGCGCGACCGAAGCGGCAAAGGCGTTCCGGGGGGTAATCGAACCGCTCCTGGCGATGAACGACAGGCCCAAGACTCAAATACAAACCCCTACAGCCCAAAAAGAGGAGAAAGACAAGATGCAAAGAATAGCCATACCGGTCGTGGAGGGACATCTGTCCGCTCACTTCGGCCATTGCGAGGAATTCGCGATCTTCGATGTTGATCTCGAAAAGAAAGAGATCGTAGGACGGGAGACGGCCCCCGCCCCTCCCCATGAGCCGGGACTGCTCCCCCGCTGGCTGGGAGAAAAGGGAGTAAACGTCATCGTAGCGGGGGGCATGGGAAGCCGCGCTCAGCAACTCTTCGCCGAGAGCGGGATCAGCGTATCGATCGGCGCACCGGCGGACGACCCCGAGAAAATCGTTCTATCGTACATGAGCAAAACCCTTGAACTGGGAGACAACACCTGCGACCACTGAGGAAACATCTATGCAAACCGACAAAGCGATTGAAGAAATCATGATGGGGATGGTCCGTGAAAAGGCCGCGGAGATCTACTCGGAGACACTGATAGAGCACGGCGTCAATCCGCGCAACTATGGCTCCATACAAAACCCCGACGGGTACGCCAAGATAACCGGACCCTGCGGGGACACCGTAGAGATGTTCGTCCGGATGCAAAGCGGAACGGTTGAAAAGGCAACGTTCAACACAGACGGCTGCATGTTCAGTATCGCCGCCTGCTCAGCCGCCGCCGAGATGGCGGAGGGAAAGACGCTTGCGGGGTGCATCGGCATCAATCAGAGCGCCATCCTGAAATACCTGGAGAAAATGCCGGCTGACCACGAGCACTGCGCCCTCCTGGCCGCCATGACCCTCCAGAAGGCCCTGAAGGAATGTATCGACAATAAGAGGAAAGACGGGGTGGGTGAAGAACCTCCCGCCGAAGCAGGCGGATAGCCGGGGAAGGAGCAAAACCATGGCGAAGATAACAGAGGTCGACACGGTTGAGATCATAACCCTGCTGGACAACTACATCGACATCACCGTCCAGGACAATAACGCGGTGATCTCCCGCCCCAGCACGATCAGGGACGGCGAGGTGAAAAATTCCATCCTGGCCGAGCATGGCTTTTCGGCCATCATAAAAACCACGGTAAACGGTACGACCCGAGCCATGCTTCTCGATTTCGGCTTTTCCCCGATCGGGGCTGCCTTTAACGCGAGGGCACTCGACATCCCCATGGAAGAGGTGGAAGTCATGGCCCTCTCCCACGGTCACAGCGATCATACCGGAGGAATCGCAGAGCTGACCCGCATGATCGGCAGGCCCGATATCGGGCTCGTCCTTCATCCCACCGCCTTTACCTATCCCCGTTATATCAAGGTATCCAAGGATTTTAAACGAAGGTTTCCAAAGCTGACCAGGGAATCACTGGAGGCGCAGGGGATCAGAGTCATCGAAACAATGGCCCCTTACCCTCTGCTGGATGGTCAGATCCTCTTTCTGGGGGAGGTCGAACGAACAACACCCTTCGAAAAAGGCCTCCCCACCGCTTTTCGGGAAAACAGGAACGGGGAAGAGGAATGGGATCCCATGGAGGACGACACGGGCATCGCCATGCATGTGAAGGGGAAAGGACTGGTCGTTCTTTCGGGGTGCGCTCATTCGGGGATCGTCAACACCGTCGCCCATGCCAGGAAGGTGGCGGGGGTGGAAAAGGTCCACGCCATCATGGGCGGATTCCACCTGGGAGGGCCGCTCTTTGAATCGATCGTGGAACCGACGACGGAGGGACTCAAGGCGTTCTCCCCCGACTATGTTATTCCCTGCCACTGCACGGGCAGAAACGCGATCATGCACATAGAAAGAGAAATGCCCGATCAGTTCATCCTGAACATGAGCGGCACAAGACTCACCTTCTCCGCCTGATGAAACCTGAAGAGAGGGACACGATGAAAAAGATAGGGATCATCATCTGCGATCGGTACCGCCGCTGCGCGGGGGGAAAGTGCCTGCGGGCGATGAAGAACAGGGAGGGCGCTTTCAGCATATACGCTGACACCGAGGTCGAACTGGTGGGGTTTACGACGTGCGACGGCTGCCCCGGCGGCAACATCGAATACGCGGGGGAGGAGATGGTCAGGAACGGGGCAGAGGC
>CAZAST010000216.1:1325-4079 GCA_964487805.1 uncultured Syntrophaceae bacterium | reverse complement strand
GCGCCGGCACGTTCCACTCGCGCGAGGTCATGGGGATGATCGTCGCGCGCGGGCGCACGACGGCGTTTTCCGTCGCCACCGTCATGATCTGGTTGCTATATTCGGGCGGCACCAGATAGCCGCCGACGGTGCCGCTCGTCTCCGAGAGCGCGTCCTTGGTCGAGCCGTAGACCTTTTCCAGGCGCTTGGTGTCGCCACGCTGGACGGCGATGCACCAGTCGCCGAAGGACTTGGTCTCGGGCCGGTCCTTGCCTTCCGGCGCCACATTCCACGCCTTTTCGACGGCGGGAATGTCTCGCATCGCCGCAATCGCCTTGGTCACGGCGTCCTGCACGATGGCCGCCACGTCCACCTCGGGCGGTGCGGTCTTCACTTCCTCAGCCATTTCAGGCTCCCTTCTATCGATGACCTTGACTATCGTTGTCGCAGCCGTCGGCTCGCCGTCCGTCGCGCCCGCCGCGGGTTCCTCACCCGCCTCTGGCAGTAGCGCCTTGACCGTTGGCTCGTCTTCGGCCAGTGACCGCAACTCATGCACGCCGAGCGTTCGCGGCTCGGCGGGTGTGGGCGTCAGCGAAAACTCGGCGATGGGCCAGGTCGTGATCGTCTTGCCCTGCCGCTCGGCGAGGTGCCCGACCGCGCCCGAGGACCAGCCCAACTTGCCCTTCTCGGCGAGTTCGCGGATGGCCTCGGCGTACTGGTCGGCCAGGGCGATCTGCGCCTCCACCCACAGCCCCTCGTCACGCGCGTCCACCGTCGCCCGCCCGAGCGCGTGGCGCTTGAGGGTCCGGTCCTTGCCGTGCTGGTAGAGGACCGGCGGCGTCGGCGTCAGGCGGTCGAACCAGAAGTCGGTGTCCTTGGTGAACGTCTCGCCTTCCAGGTCCTGCCCGCCGTAGACCACGCCCCAGCCGCCCAGCGTGAAGTGGGTTTCGCTCTGCTGTGTGACCTTGACCGCCGTTTCCATCGCTATCGCCTCCGTGCCAACAAAAAAAGCCCCGACCGGCGCATCAGTCATGCGCCCACTCCCCGCAGAACACGCGCGTGTCGCCGCCCTCGATGATGAACCCCTCGACCAAATCGCACCCGTCCAGCCAGCCGCACACGTCCTCGACGGGCAGGATGCGATGCGCGTTGAACAGCGTCACCGCCGCGCCCGTCGGGAAACTCAGGTACAGCCGCCCGCCCGGCGCCAGCACCCGCGCCAACTCCCGGCACGCCCGCTCCGAGCCGCGCGGGTCGAGGTCGTCGCCGTAGCGCCCGAGGCCGATGTGCTCGATGACCGACAGGCTGGACGCGCTGGGCACCGTGCCGTCCTCAAAGGGCAGCGCCGTCACCGTACCCGACAGGCACGTCAGCCCGCCGAGCGTCACCGGCAGGGGCCGCACGTCCACCGACGTAACCGGCACGACCTGCGACAGAACGCCCACCAGAAGCGCCGTCGAGCCCACGTCCAGGTGCCACGCCGGGCGCCCCTTGTAGACCTTGCGGAACGCCCATGCGTCCTGGTAAAAGTACCACGGGTCCACCGGCGTCACCGCGCCGCGCTCGTCCAGGCAGCGGTAGGCGCGCACGTCCTCGCCTTGATCGCCCAGCGCCTTGTAGCGCCGCAACTGGTCCGCGTACCATGCCGCCGTCGTGGTCATAATAGGTCCAGGTCCAGGGCGGCGAAGGCTTGCTCAAACCGCGCCCGCCAGGTGTGGTCGCGCCGCGCACGGATGGCCCCGGCATGGCGAATATCCTCTGCCAATTCGGGATACCGGCTGAAGTAGAGAATCATCTCTGCCATCTCGCCGACGCTATTCCACGTCTGAATCTCGTGGCCCAGGGCATAGTGCGCTGCGAGTTCGTCGTTGTGTTGGCACAGGTAGAACGCCCCACACATCGGCGCCTCAAAGTCGCGCCCCTTGAGCGACAGCCGCTCCGGGTCCGCCGTCTCCCCGATGCCCAGCGTGATCTTGGCCCGGTTCATCAGGTTCACCATCTGTTCGGTCGTCACCGGCCCGCGCGGCCAGCCCTGCCCGTAGCACGTTACGTCGATGCCCGCGTCGGTGAGCGCCCCGATGATCTCGGCGCGCCGCCCGTAGTTCTTGCCGATGAACAGCACGTCGATGTCGCGCTGCACGTCCTGCGGCACGAACACGTCGGGGTTCGCGCCGGGCGGCAGATAGATGGCCCGCGCCCCGATGCTCTCGTACCACGCCACAGCCGTCGGGTCGCTCGTCCAGCACAGGTCGAACGCCGAGGCCACGTCCACCATGCCGGCGAATCCCGTCGGCTCCAGCGCCGAGTAGCGGTGCGTTTTGTCGTCCAAGCACATCGTCATGGTCGGGATGCCCAGCAGTTTGATCGCCTCGATCATGCCGCGAAACACGAGCCGGCCGCACAGGTAGCCGTAGAACACGTCGAGCGGCTTGGCCTGGTGCGCCGCGTACACCTGCGCGACGAGTTCGGCGTTCATGCTCTGCTTGCCGCCGTAGTGCCACGCCGGGTCGTACTGGTCGTACCCGTGCGCCGCGTGCCAGTCGTAGCGCACCAAGTCCCCGAACGATTGCAGCGCCGGCGTCAGGTTCGGCTCTTCCCAGTTGAAGTTCTGGTACGCCCCGAATATCCTCACAGCCCCACCGCCGCGAGCATCTGCGCCGCCCGGTGCGCGTAGGTGTGGCGGGCCAGCACCTCGGCGCGATACTCTTGCCCCATCTCGTCGGCTATCTCTGGGTAGTCAAGCCGCTGCTCGATGGCCCCTATCATGCCTTCGAC
>CAZAST010000216.1:0-1315 GCA_964487805.1 uncultured Syntrophaceae bacterium | reverse complement strand
CCCTCATGCCCGATACACCAGGGCGTGCTGAAAAGGTCGTCTAGCCCCTCCACCCAATCCGTCACCAGTGGCCGCCCCGAGCACATCGCCTCAAACACGCGCATATTCAAGTCGCCGCCGGTGCTCACGTTGAACGCCACCCGCGCCGAGGCGTACACGTTCGCCATGTCCTCGAAATACACGCCGCTCCGAAAGGTGCAGCGGTACCGCCGGGACAGCATGTCGAGCACCCGCCGCCGCTCGGCGTACATCGGCGCGCTCCCGTAGGTGTTGCCCACGAACGCCACGTCGTGGGTCGGCTCGCCCTGGTAGGTCGGCGTGTGCACGTCCGGGTCGCACGCCACCGGCAGCCACGTCGCGTCGAGCACCTCGGCGTACTGCCGCTGGGCGACGAACCGATGCGAGAACCACGCCGCCGCCTCCTGGTGCCGGGCGATGCGCGAATGGCTGTCGATAAAGTACCCCACCACCGGCACGCTGCTTTCTCGCGGTATCGTCGGAATCCAGTCGCCGCCCGACTCTATCCAGATGATGGCGTCGGCGTACCAGTCGCCCCACTCGCCGTCGTAGTGCGGCCCGGTGAGGCGGTAGCGGTGCTTGGGCGGCACGACGTTCGTCGCCGTCTCGTTGCCCGGCCCTATCGAGCGCACGTCATGCCCCAGCGCCCTAAACGCCTTGGCGTAGTACGCCGCTGTCGTGTACGGCGACCAGCGGTAGGCCAGGAGGATGTTAGCCATCGCTCGGCTCCCCCACCGGCCGCAGCATCACGTCGAGGAACCGGTCGCGCTCACGGATGTACACCACCCGCCAGGGCAGAATCCCGTACTGCCGCCCGTACTCCTGCCAGCGCGGATGGGCGCCGTTGAAGTAGTCCCACGTCGCCGGCGTGAAGGCGCGCACATGCGTCGGGTCCGACCACGCCGCCTCGGGCGAGGCCAGCACGTTGGGCACGGTGATGTGCATCCGGCCCGTCGGCAGGAGCGCGTCGTGGCAATCGTTCACCAGGGTGATCACCTCGCGGAGGTGCTCCAGGAGGTTGTCCGCCACGATGACGTGACACGCCTCTTTGTCCACCCAGCGGATCGGTAGCCCCCACTCCAGGTCGTGCGTCACGATGTCGCCGTCGCCGGTCTGGTCGATGCCGATGAACCCCCGCCGCACGCTACGGCCGCAGCCCAGGTCGAGCATTTGGCGCTCGGCGGGTACGTGCTGCATAATGGCCTCGGCACACCGGGCGAACGTCGGCACCCCCTGCTCTACGCCGGCAATCGCCCGGATGTCGTATGTCCGAGGATTGCAGAACCCCCACTCATCC
>CAZAST010000215.1:0-4083 GCA_964487805.1 uncultured Syntrophaceae bacterium | reverse complement strand
ATTGTGCATCGGCTCGACAAGAACACATCGGGCCTGATGGTGGTCGCCAAATCGGACGCGGCCCATGCGGGGCTGTCACGGCAGTTCAAGGAACACCTCGTCACCAAGATATACCGCGTTCTCGTGCATGGGGATCCGAAGGAATCAGAGGGGGTTGTCGATCTTCCCATCGGCAGACACCCCGTGGACAGAAAAAGGATGTCCACGGTGAGCAGAAAGGGAAAGGAATCTCTGACCCGCTGGCATGTCGAAGAGCGATACGGAATCGCAGCGCTCCTGGGCGTCCGGATTGAAACGGGGAGAACGCATCAGATCCGCGTGCATCTCAGCGCCATCGGTTATCCCGTTGTGGGGGACGCCGTCTATGGAAATTCAAAGAAACGGATTGCCATGGTGCAGGATAACGCCGGTCAGACCGCGCTGAAACAGATGCGTCGGCAGGCCCTCCATGCGAGCGAACTGCGCTTTCATCATCCCGTCACAAACACCCCGATGTGTTTTTCATCTCTCCTTCCGGATGACATGGTGCGGACCTGCGCGGCCTTGAAAGAGCGGGTGGCAGATGTCTGAAAACCGGGATCATCGATATGACTCCGGCGACGCGTTCGCCTTCGCCCGTCGCGGCGGTATCCAATACCTCGAGTGCCGGGCGCTGAAAGAATGCGCAGGTATCACCCATGCTTTTTGCACGAGGTGGGGTGGAACCAGCGAAGGAAGGCTTGCCGATCTCAACTTCGGAATCCATGTGGGGGACAGCGAAGAACATCTCACAGGCAACCGGCAGCGGCTCCGTTCAGCCTTTGACCTGCCCGAGGATAACCCCGTGACCGCGGCGCAGGTCCACGGAGACCGGATTATGGCAATCGATGATACATTCCGGGCTGAGAGGGCGCGTGGTCCTCTCGAATATGACGGCATTATCACCCCCGGGCGCGGGATCGCTGTCGGGATCAAAACGGCCGACTGTGTCCCCCTCCTCTTTGCGGACCCGGAGCGGGGCGTCGTTGGCGCCATCCATGCCGGCTGGCGGGGAACTGCCCTCGGTATCGCCGCCAAAGCGGTGGGCATATTCATCCGGTCCTTTTCTTCGGCACCCGAGAATATCCTGATCGCCATCGGTCCCGCCATCGGCCGGTGCTGTTACGAAGTTGACGCTCCGGTCTTTCATGCCTTTGACAATACCGAGACCCAACGAAATGCCTTTGCCCCGGGGAAGGGGGAGGAAAAATGGATGCTCGATCTCATTGCCGCCAACAGATTGCAGGTGCAGGAGGCGGGAATTCCCCCGAACAATATATTCGCCGCAAATCTCTGCACATCCTGCCGCCGTGACACCTTCTTCTCTCACCGGGGAGAAGGGGGAAAGACGGGCAGACAGATGAGCTTCATTATGCTTCGGTAGGATCCTATATCCTATGAAAATTATCGTAAGGGACTTGCTATCGAAATATTATGGTGAGAAAGAATGGTTCACGGAAAATCTTTTTTCTGTCGCAGAAACGTATGGCGTAATAGAGTGGCAATATAGGTGTTTTTCATTAAGTGGCGGTCTGATCCGTCTCGGATCCCTGCAAGGAGGTATTCCGTATGCAATCAGAGCAGATGAAAGAGGGGGAAACAGCGAAAGACGTCGTCTGCGGGATGGACGTGTCGGCCGATTCTCCTCACCATTACCGGTACCGGGGGACGGATTACTATTTCTGCAGCGGGCACTGTCTGGAGAAATTCAAGGAGGATCCCGAACGCTATCTGGAGAAAGGGTCGGCGGAGCCTGAGGGCATGGCCGGCGGGGCGGCATGCTACACCTGTCCCATGCACCCGGAGGTGACGCAGGACCATCCGGGGAGCTGCCCGAAATGCGGTATGGCATTGGAGCCTTCCGGAGTACCGACCCGTGCGACCAAAACCGAGTACACCTGCCCCATGCACCCGGAAGTGGTACAGGATCACCCGGGGAACTGCCCCAAGTGCGGGATGGCCCTGGAGCCGCGCACGGTCACCATGGAGGAGGAAAACCCGGAACTGATCGATATGACACGACGCTTCTGGATCAGCACGGTTCTCGCGCTCCCGGTCTTTCTCCTCGCCATGACGGGGGATCTCTTCCCGGCCCTGCTGCCGGAATGGCTCTCCCTGCGGGCCGTTCAGTGGATCTCGTTCATCCTGGCCACGCCGGTGGTCCTCTGGGGCGGCTGGCCCTTCTTTGTCCGCGGCTGGCAGTCGATCCTTACCTGGAACCTCAATATGTTCACCCTGATCGGGCTCGGCGTGTCGGTAGCCTGGACCTACAGTGTGGTCGCCCTTCTCATTCCGCGGATATTCCCTCCCGCTATGCGGATGGAGGGAGGCATGGTGCATGTCTACTTCGAAGCGGCGGCGATGATAACCGTCCTGGTCCTTCTGGGCCAGGTCCTTGAACTGCGGGCCCGTTCCCGGACCAACGCCGCCATTCGCATGCTGCTTGAACTCGCCCCCAACACCGCGCGGATCGTCCGCTCTGACGGCACGGAGGAGGACATCCCCCTCGAACAGGTCAATCCAGGTGATGCGCTGCGGCTGCGTCCCGGCGAAAAGGTTCCGGTGGACGGCACGGTAATCGAAGGGGAGAGCAGCGTCGACGAGTCGATGGTGACGGGTGAACCGATCCCGGTGAGGAAAGGCCCTGGAGATACCCTGATCGGGGCGACTACAAACGGGACGGGGAGCCTGCTCATGCGGGCCGAGAAGGTGGGGGCAGACACCCTCCTCGCGCAGATTGTTAACATGGTTGCGGAGGCCCAGCGTTCCCGCGCCCCGATCCAGCGGCTGGCCGACGTGGTGTCGGGCTACTTTGTACCGGCCGTGGTAGCCGTAGCTGCTATCGCCTTTGTGGTCTGGTGGATATGGGGACCGGAGCCCCGCCTTGCCCACGCCATTGTCAACGCGGTGGCCGTGCTGATTATCGCCTGTCCATGCGCCCTGGGGCTCGCCACCCCCATCGCGATCATGGTGGGTACCGGACGGGGCGCCACGGCGGGAGTCCTGATCAAAAACGCGGAAGCGCTGGAGATCATGGAAAAGGTAAATACCATTGTGGTGGACAAGACGGGGACCCTTACCGAAGGGAGGCCTGAACTCGTTACCGTTCGCGCCGCCGGGGTGATCAGCGAAGAGGATGCGCTTCGCCTGGCCGCCGGTCTGGAACAGGCCAGCGAACACCCGCTGGCCGATGCCATTGTACGTGGCGCACGGGAGCGGGGGATTCAGCCGCCCGCCGCCACTGATTTCCAGTCGGAGACGGGGAAAGGGGTGACCGGACGGGTTGACGGGCGTAAGGTTTCGCTGGGCAGCATCCTTCTTCTCGAAGAGTTGGGGATCGAACCCGGCGATCTGGCGCGTGAGGCCGAGGCCCTCCGCACCGAAGGGCAGACGGTTATCTTTCTGGGAATCGACGGAAAGATCGGCGGGCTGATCGGTGTTGCCGACCCCGTCAAGGAGTCAACCCCGGAGGCGATCCGCGACCTGCACGCCGAGGGGATTACCGTCGTGATGCTCACAGGTGACAACCGGGTGACCGCCCAGGCCGTTGCGGGCAGGCTGGGCCTCCACCGGGTACATGCCGAGGTGCTTCCCGAGCAGAAAGTGGCCGTGGTAAAAAAACTCCAGGCGGAAGGCAGGGTGGTTGCCATGGCAGGGGACGGGATCAACGACGCGCCAGCGCTGGCGCAGGCCCAGGTAGGGATCGCCATGGGGACGGGAACGGACGTCGCCATGGAGAGTGCCGGTATCACCCTGGTCAAGGGGGATCTGCGGGGGATCGTCCGCGCCCGGCGTCTCAGCCGGGCGACGATGCGCAACATCCGCCAGAACCTCTTCTTCGCCTTCGTCTACAATTCGATCGGCGTGCCGATAGCGGCGGGGGTGCTCTATCCCGTCTTCGGGCTGCTCCTGTCGCCCATCATCGCTGCGGCGGCGATGAGCTTCAGCTCCGTCTCGGTTATCAGCAATTCGCTCAGGCTCCGGCGGGTGTCGTTGTGAGCGGCACCGCCGGGGAATGTTGTGCCGGGAGAGCCGTTGTGGTATGAGAGCGCAAAACAAATTCAC
>CAZAST010000214.1:0-4110 GCA_964487805.1 uncultured Syntrophaceae bacterium | reverse complement strand
ACATATGAATTTCGAAACCATCCGTTATGAAAAGCAGGGGCACATTGCTACGCTGACCCTGAACCGTCCTCCGGCCAACTCGGTGAACCTGGCCATGCTGTCCGATATTGAGAAGGCCCTTGATGATGCCGGGCAGGACAAGGAAGTGAGAGTTCTCATTATTACCGGCGCCGGCGAAAAGGGATTCTCAGCGGGATTCGATGTGAGCGATGCTGCGAACCTCAATATTGCAGGTCCCAAAGGCCAGGCACTCTGGACGAGAATTGACCGGTTTTCCAAACCGGTCATCGCCGCGATCAACGGCTACGCTTTCGGCGGCGGCTGCGAATTGGCCATGGCCTCGACCTTCAGGGTTATGCAGGAGGGGGCGAAGATCGGACTCACCGAGCTCAATCTCGGCATCATTCCCGGATGGGGCGGGACGCAGCGCATGCCCCGGATGCTGGGAAAAGCGAAGGCTCTGGAGCTGATCCTCTTCAGCAAGCGGCTGACCGCTCAGGAAGCGCTGGGGATCGGTCTGGTCGACAGGGTGTCTGCTGAGGGAGCTCTTATGAACGACGTCATGGAGATGGCCGAATTTCTGGCACAGCGCCCTCCTATTGCCGTCAAGGCCACCCTGAATGCGGTGAATACGGGACTTGAAAAAGGACTGGCTGAGGGAACAAAGGTGGAGTGGGAGGGAACCCAGGCCGTATCTTCGTCAAAGGACGCCACGGAAGGGTTCACCGCCTTTCTCGAGAAACGTGCGCCCAAATTTACGGGTGCATAGCTGATGATAAAAAAAGATGTTGCCTTATGAAACCGGAGAATGTGCGGAAGATTGCCATAGTCGGCGCCGGTGACATGGGGCACGGCATCGCCGCGTGCTGTCTTATCAGCGGATACAGAGTAGCGCTCCGTGATATCGAACAGAAATTTGTGGATCGCGGTGTCGAAGGGATTCGGAAGAGCCTGGCACGGTTCAAGGAAAAGGGGAAGCTCACTGCGGAAGCTTACGATGATGCGCTGGCGCGGCTGATGCCCTCGGTTGATCTCCAGAAAGCGGTCAAAGATGCCGATTTCGTGATCGAAGCGGTTCCGGAAAAACTGGAACTTAAAAAGAGCGTTTTCACCGAACTCGACCGGTTGGCCCCCGAACATGCCATCCTCGCGTCCAATACATCGAACATCAGTATTACGGAAATCGCGAAGGCGACAAACAGGCCGGACAAGGTGATCGGATACCACTTTTTCAACCCTGCTATTCTGATGAAGCTGGTGGAGGTAACCCGGGGCGCCCTGTCCTCGGACGAATCGATCCGGATTGGCTATGAGCTGGCGAAGAAGATCGGCAAGGTTCCCGTCATTGTCGAGAAGGATTCCCCTGGTTTTATCTATAATCGGGTGAACGAACCCGCCCTGGTTTTTCTCTCGAAGATCCTGGAAGCGGGCCATCCCACACCGGAGGAGTTCGATGCGGCGATGAAGCCCTTCATGCCTATGGCGCCCTTCGAACTGCTGGACTACGTCGGCATCGATGTTGCCTGCCACGGCATGGAATACTTCGCTCAGGTCCTTTCCCCCGATTACACCCCATCCGATGCCATGTCGGCCTACATCAGGTTGGGCGATCTGGGGAAAAAGACGGGGAAGGGGTTTTACGACTGGTCGCAGGGGAGGCCCCAGATCGATCTTTCGAAGGCAACCACGGAGTATAACCTGAATCACCTGATCGCCTTGCAGGTGAACGAGGCGACGAAACTCATTGAAGAGGGCGTCTGCCCCGATCCCAGGGAGATTGATCTTGCCATGGCCAACGGCGGCGGCTCGCCCTTCGGCCCCTTTGCCCTGGCAAAGGGAATCGGGTATGACGTATTGAACGCGAATCTGGAAGAGATCTATAACACATTTAAGCTGGAGATCTTCAAACCGACGAAGCTCATGAAAGAAAGGAAGATCAAGGTCTAGCCGGTTGACAGGGGGAAGGCCCATTGTTCGATAATCGGGAGAAAAGCAGAGAGCCCTGAAACGCCGCTCAGGCCCAGCAGAGAGCCAAGCAAGAAGGAAAAGGAGGAATGGATAATGCCTACCGTTATCGTGGAGGCGGATGAGGGACGGACCGTCGAACAAAAAAGAGGGCTTGTAAAGGACATTACCGAGGCCGTGTGTAAGAACTTCAAAGTTCCTCCGGAGGCAGTGACGATTTTGATTCATGAAGAAAAAAAGGAAAACCGGGGAAAAGCCGGAAAATTGGCCATAGACTGAGCTGATATGGTATCGAATAGAGGCATTTTCTTAACGGAAACACGCGATTTTCTTGTTTCGTTCGGGGTGTGTTTCTTTTCCGCGGTTCACAGGATGTTTTAATGTCCCTCGCTCCGGAATAATCGCGGTTCAGGGTCAACAGTGTCCGTTTGTGAATGGCCTGGAGACTTCCTCCTCTCCAATTCTCCCGGCAGGAAATCCCGAAAATGGAAACGATGCTACTTTATCTTACAGATAAATGAGGTAGGTGTATGGACGATGAAAAATGGGAAGTTGCCCATGTATCATCTGGAATGATTAACGCGAAGATCATTTCGGGGAGGCTTGAGACGGAAGGTATTCCGGTGAAGCTCCAGTACGAAGCGGTTGGAGTTCTCTATGGCCTGACTGTTGACGGTCTCGGCGCGGTCAAGGTATTGGTGCCGGAAGAATATATCGACAGGGCGCTGGAGGTAATCAATGACCGTTATGATGAGGCCGATATCATGCCGGAGTCTTAGGAGGCGTGTTGAATACCGTAAATATTCCGTCCAGCGGAGTCTCACAGGCGGGGCACCGTGTTTCCCTCAGGTCTATAGCTTCAACTCTGAATCCACATCTCTTGATCAGGAGTCTCCCGCAGTTCGAACAGTAAGTGTTTTCTCTTTCATCACCCGGAACATTGCCGGCATATACATACTTGAGACCTGCTTCCCTGCCGATCTCTGATGCCATGTGTATTGTTGCCAAAGGGGTCGGCGGAAGACCCTCCATCTGATACTGTGGATGAAAACGGCTGATATGCCATGGTGTTTCAGGGCCGAGATCGTAAATAAACCGGGCGATATCCGCGAGTTCTTCCTTCCCATCGTTCAGTGTGGGGATGATGAGGGTGGTTACCTCTACCCAGATCCCGAGTTCCTTCATTCTTTTCAGGCTGTCCAGAACCGGCTGGAGTCTCCCGCCGCAATACTCCTTGTAAAATTGATCACGAAATGACTTGAGATCAACATTCGCGGCATCGAGACAGAAGGCCGCCGCGTCGAGGGCCTCGACGGTCATGAACCCGTTGGTAACGAAAATATTTTTGATACCTTTCTCATGCGCCATCTTTCCCGTATCGAGAGCATATTCAAAGAATATGGTCGGCTCGGTATAGGTATACGCGATGGTTTCGCATCCCGTCTTCAACGCCCGCTGTATGATTTCCTCCGGCATGGAACTGCGACCGAATATCTTCCCCTCACGGCGCGGTGCCTGCGATATGTCATGATTCTGGCAGAATTCGCACTGGAAATTACAGCCGACGGTGGCGATGGAGTAGGATTTTGAGCCCGGGTGGACGTGGAAAAGGGGTTTCTTTTCAATGGGGTCCACGCTCTCCGCTATTAACAGGCCGTGCACAAGGGTGAAGAGGGTTCCGCCCCTGTTTTCCCGAACTCCGCAGATGCCCCTTTTTGACGGAGCGATCCTGCACCGGTGAGCGCAGAGATGACACCGTACCTGGTTGCCGTCCAGTTTTTCGTAGAGCAGCGCCTCCTTCACGGGCTCTCCCTCCTTCGCGCGGGGCCGGGAGCGGGAAATGTCCCCGCGGCCTTTGCCTTTTCCGTGTCGCCGAGAGGATCTTGGACGGTTATGCGGGTGAAGACTACCGGAAACGCGAGGCCGATAAATGAGCCGAAAGGGTTTTTTATCACCGGAGTCCTCTCTTCGAGAAAAGAGGCGGCCGGATACCATTTCGGCGGGAAGAAGATGACGGATCCCCACTCGATGTCAGTGTCCGGAAGAGCTGTTCTGATTCCCCGAATCAGTCCGGGTATGCTTGAAATACAGACGTTTTCGTGAGGACACAGGGGCGTTTTCGTGCCGCTCTGTGCCAGGGAAAGG
>CAZAST010000213.1:0-4111 GCA_964487805.1 uncultured Syntrophaceae bacterium | reverse complement strand
GGACCGAAGCTGGGGAACCCCTGGGCATACCGGCCCTCTCCAATTGCGGCCAGCGCGAGAGTCTCCACCGACGTCACCGCTCCCTGACCACCTCTTCCATGCCATCGTATCTCAATCATGGAAAAACTCCCTTGCTTGAATTCAGAAAACGGTACTCTAAAAAATAAAGCCGCTTCTGTCAATACTTCATTTGAAAAAAAATAATCTTTTGACGCGAAAGCCCCGCTCAAAGCGTCACCTTAAAGGCCGCGTTTCCCCCGGATTGACTGATCACCGGGAGATGGTGCACGTTCGGATGTTTATGCTTCCGGCCGCTTCCCGTCCAGGGCCGCCTGAATAAGCTGCACGGTATGGATGGCCTTGACATGATCTTTGGCCACATGGGCGCCGATCGTGATATTGCATCCCGGACAGCCCGTCGCTACGAATCCCGCGCCGGTCTTCCGCACATTCTCCACCTTGCGATCCGTTATGCGCGCGGACATGTCGCCGTACTCGATCTGATATTCCCCGCCGCCGCCGCAGCACCGGTCCGCTTCCGCCATTTCGACAAACTCGACAGTGGGAAGCATTTTCAACAGACGGCGCGGCTGGACGCCCACGTTCTGCCCCTTCACGAGATGGCAGGGGTCGTGGTAGGTGACCCTGATCTTTTCCCCCGTGTAGGGCGGGAAGGGGGGTAGCCAGTCCCGATGGGCATCGATGAATTCCGAGACATCCTTCGTGATACCGGCGAGGTGTTCGGCTGCTGCCACCAGATCGTCATCCACCCCCTCTCCGAGGTCGCGGAGTTCTTTCAGGATGTGCACGTACTCATTGCGGAGGGCCGAGCCACAGGTGGCGCAGTCCACGATAACCGCGTCCACGTCTTTCCGGGAAAAGACGCCCACCACCTCCCGTATGCAGGTCAGAGAGGTTTTTCGATCCCCCGAGAGAAAAATAGGCAGGCCGCAGCAGGACTGATTTTTCGGAATCTCCATCTGCACCCCCATGCGGGTCAGAACCGATACGACCGCCCTGCCCACATCCCCGAAGACGTAGTTGGTGGCACAGCCGTGAAAATAGAGAACTCGGGCGTTGACGGCCCCTTCCGGTCTGACGATTTCGGGGAATTCGTCGTTGAAGGGTTTTGCGTTCATGGGAGGAACTCCCGCGACGGGAAGATTCCCCACTTTCATTCTGTTCTCGATCCACGGCCCGCCAAATATCTTCCGGACCCACTTCCCGAACCAAGCGGAGGTGGACATGAGCCACCCGCGGGACAGCACCTGGAAAAACAGTTTCTTCGTGAACCCGAGGCCATACCGCTCCGCCGCGCGCCAGCGCAACCCCGAGAAGAGGGCATCCTGGCGCACGCCGCTCGGGCAGGCGGCCACGCAGGAACCGCAGAGAAGGCATGACGAAAAGAGGATGTCGCTCATATGCTTCGTAATGTCGAGATCACCCTCTATGATGTGTTTCGCGAGTTGCACCTTGCCGCGGGGGCTGTGGGATTCCACGAGCGTCTCCCGGTATACCGGGCAGGCATTGAGGCACAGGCCGCATTTCGCGCAGTGGTACACGTGTTCGCCGGTGGCGTCACTCAATACGGGCTTCTTTTGTTCCATCGCATTCACAGCTTTCTCGCCCCTGTTCACCGTAAGGGGACGGTTATTCGATAAATTTTCCGGGATTCAATATGCCCTTGGGGTCCAGAACGGATTTGATTTCCAGCATAAGCCGCCGGGCGTCATCGTTCATGATGAGCGGGATGAAGGGCTTCTTCGAGAGACCGATGCCGTGTTCTCCAGACAGCGTCCCGCCCAGATCCACCGCAAGATGGAACATTTCGGAAACCGCTTTCTCAACCCTCTCCCACTCCTCCTTGTCCCGTTTGTCGGTGACGATCATGGGATGAGTATTGCCGTCCCCGGCATGGGCCATCACCCCGATCGTCAGATTGTATTTTTCGCCGATTTCAACGGTTCCCTTGATCATCGCCGGCAGGTTGCTGACCGGGACCGTGACATCTTCGAGCACACAGGTGGGCATCTTCCGGGACATGACGCCGAAAGCGCTCCGGCGGCCAAGCCACAGTTTATCTTCTTCCTCGGCCGATTGGGCTACCTGGATGTCGGAAGAACCTTCCTCCCGGCAGATCTTTTCCATGACCTCCACCTGCTTCCGGCAGGTCGCCTCCTCCCCATCGACCATGATGAGCAGCGTGCCCTCCACGTCACGGGGGAGCCCGATGTGGGCAGAATCTTCGATCATGTTCACGACCACCTTGTCCATGAGTTCCAGCGCCACGGGAACGATCCCCGACCCGATGATGCGGGCAACGGTCCTGCTCGCCCCGTCCAGTTGCGGGAAAAAGGCCTGAATGCTCTGCTGAAACGGAGGGAGGGGGAGCAGCTTGACGGTGACTTCCGTCACAATCCCAAGGCATCCCTCTGAACCGGTAAAGAGCGATATCAGGTCGATCCCGGTAACGTTTTTGGCCGTAAGGCCGCCTGCCTGTATGATACGACCGTCGGCCAGCACGGCTTTCAGTCCCAAGAGCCAGTCTCGCGTCACGCCATATTTGACGCCCCGGGGCCCGCCGGCGTTTTCGCCCACATTCCCTCCCAGAGTGCTCACTGACCAGGAAGCGGGATCGGGCGGGTAGAAGAGCCCTTCCGCCTTGACCTTATTCTGCAGATCGAGATTGATATAGCCAGCTTCGACAATGGCGTACCGGTCTTCTTTGCTGAGCTTGATGAGCCGGTTCATGCGCGTCAATACCAGCACAATCCCGCCTTTCATGGGAACGGTTCCCCCGCTCAGGTTCGTCCCCGCGCCGCGGGGCGTGACCGGTATTCCCTCTTCGTTCGCCACTTTCATGATGGCCGAGACCTGCTCGGTGCTCTGCGGTAGCAGTACCAGTTCCGGCATCGCCTCGTCCACGGAGGAATCGTATGAGTAGTTGATCAAATCCTCGACCGACAGCAGGCAGGCATCATGCCCTACTATTTCACGGAATTTCTGTATCGTTTCTTCTCGTATCATGGGGAGCACTCCTTTTGTTTACGTAATACCACGGTTCAATTGCTTATATTCTCAGCAAGGATATCGGCTATATGCTTCATCTTCTTGTCCGGGGTCAGGCGGTCGATTCCGCCGCGGAGCTGTACCATGCATCCCGAACAGGCGCACGCGACAATCCCGGCTCCTGTCTCCTCGATATTCTTCATCTTCCTGGTCAGAATGGGGATCGACAGATTGCTGTGCGTAACGCCGAAGGTCCCTGACATGCCACAACACGCGTCCGCGTCTTTCATCTCCACCAGTTCGTACCCCGCGACAGACTCTATCAGTTTCCGGGGTTCTGCAGAGACGCCGAGAACCCGTTTCAGGTGGCATGAGTCATGGTACGTGACCTTAACGGCATCGGCTGTTTTGTCTGCTTTCTTTAGGCGGCCTGTCTTTTCGTATTCCCGGGCGACGAAGGAGCAAAACTCTTCCACCCTGCCGGCCATCCGCTGCGCCCGCCCCTTCCACTTCGCATCATCCTCAAATAAACGCGGGTAGCCGCGGATCTGCTCCACGCCCGTGGGACAGGCACAGACGATGGCGTCGACGCCACAATCTTCGAATGCCTCAATGTTGTTCATGGCGATCTTCTTCGTATGTTCCACATCGCCGGTCGCCGACACCGGCTTTCCGCAACACCCCTGCCCGTCGGGGTACACAACCTCCATATCGAGGTCTTGCAGGACCCTGATGACGTTCTCCCCGGTTTCCGGGAACACGAAATCCATGGTGCAGCCGCTGAAGAAACCGACACGCTGTATGGGGTTGTCAATCTTTTGTATGACATTGTCAAGACGATCCCGAAGGGGCACGTTCGCGATGGACGGCAGACTGCGGTCTCTGGTCATTCCCGCGAGAAAGAGGGGAAGATGGCGCACCAAGCCTTCCGATGTGAACGGTTTCTGGGCGACCGAGGCCGCGCGCAAAAGGCCGTGAAACAATCTCCTGTTCGTCATGACATCGAAGATCTTATCCATGAGGAAAGGGAGACCGTGTTCCTTGACGGAGCGCAGCCGCAGTTCCTCTATAAGGCCGGGGATATCGATCATCCCCGGGCACA